>DATNBT010000139.1:0-28719 GCA_035571855.1 Vicinamibacterales bacterium | reverse complement strand
GCCGCGATGGTCGCGAGCGGCCAGCGGCTCGCGCCGAACACGCTCGGACTGGGGGTGACCCGTGGCTAAGGCACAGGAAGGACGCGGCGCACCGCCGCCGGCCCCGGCAGGACCGTCCGCCAACGCGAGGAAGTACGCGTGGCCGGCCAAGCCCGCCGTCCTCAGCACGCGGGTGAAGCGCCTCGACGGTCCGGACAAGGTCACCGGGCGCGCGAAGTACAGCTTCGACATCAACCGGCCCGGGATGATCTACGGCAAGATCGTCCGCTCGCCGTATCCGCACGCGAAGATCGTGTCGGTCGACCTGAGCGCCGCGAAAGCCGCGCCGGGCGTGCGCGCGACGCTCGTCTGGAAAGATCAGCCGACCGCGCAGGCGCTCTATCAGGGCGATCCGGTCGCGGCCGTCGCCGCGGACACGGAAGAGCAGGCCGAAGACGCGGCGCGCCTCGTCAAGGTCACTTATGACGTGCTCGAGCACGTCGCGAACGTCGAGCAGGCGATGGCCGGCGACGCGCCGAAGATCTTCGACAGCGTCGTGATGAACACCGTCGGCAACCAGCGCAAGGGCAACGTCGAGCAGAACGGCGACATCGAGGCCGGCTTCAAAGCCGCCGCGCACATCGTCGAACAGACGTATTCGACGCACGTCATCACGCACGTGTGCATGGAGACGCACGGCTGCGTCTGCGAGTGGGACGGCGACAAGCTCACGGCGTGGGTCACCACGCAGGGCGTCCACGGCACGAAGGACGGCTTCGCGCAGGGCCTGAAGATTCCAGGCGCGAACGTCCGCGTCATCACGCAGTACATGGGCGGCGGCTTCGGCAGCAAGTTCGGTCCCGACGCGCAGGGCCTCATCTGCGCGCGGCTCGCGAAGGAAGCCGGCCGGCCCGTCAAGCTGTTCCTCGATCGCAAGGAAGAACATCTCGACACGGGCAACCGTCCGTCGGCGTACGCGAAGATTCGCGCCGGCGTCAGCGCCGACGGCAAGCTGACGGCGTTCGACGCGACGAGCTGGGGCACCGGCGGCGCGGGCGCGACGTCGAACTTCCCGCTCCCGTACATCTACAACTTCCCGAACCGGCGCCGCGCGCACATCGACGTGTTCATCAACGCCGGCCAGCAGCGCGCGATGCGCGCGCCCGGACATCCGCAGGGCTGCTTCCTGACGGAAATCCTGATGGACGAGCTCGCCGATCGCGTCCGCATGGATCCGGTGCAGTTCCGCATCCAGAACCTGCCGACGGCGGCGGCGAGCCGCAAGTGGGGCGACTACTTCGCGCAGGCCGCGAAAGCGTTCGGCTGGGAGAAGCGTCACGCGACCGGCGATCCGCGGCCGGGCCCGATCAAAAACGGCTTCGGCTGCTCCGCGCATCAGTGGGGCGGCGGCGGCCGCGGCGGCCGCGCGCACGTGGACATCACGTCCGACGGCAGCGTCGTCATGAAGGTCGGCACGCAGGACCTCGGCACCGGCACGCGCACGCTGGTCGCGATGCTGACGGCCGAAACCTTCGGCCTGCCGGTCGGCGCGGTGACGCCGGAAATCGGCGACACCAACTACCCGGTGTGCGGCGCCTCGGGCGGCAGCACGACGGCCGCGTCGATCAGCCCGGCGATTCGCATCGCCTCCGGCATCGCGCGCGATCAGCTGTTCGCGAAAGTCGCGCCGCAGCTCGGCACGACCGCCGACAACCTGGTCGCGGAGAACGGCCGCATCAACGTCAAAGGCTCGAGCAAGGGCATGGCGTGGAAGGAAGCCTGCCGGCTGCTCGGCGCCGAGCCGATCTCGGTCGACGGACAGTGGGAGGACGGCCTGTCGTCCACGGGCACGAGCGGCGTGCAGTTCACCGAAGTCGACGTCGACATCGAAACCGGCATCGTCAAGGTGAAGCGCATCCTGACCATGCAGGACTGCGGCCTGATCGTCAGCCGCCTGACGGCTGAAAGCCAGGTGTACGGCGGCATCGTCGGCTCGCTCAACTTCGCGCTGTTCGAGGATCGCATCCTCGACCGCGTGACCGGACAGATGGTCAACCCGAACATGGAGTCGTACCTGCTCGCGGGTCTGTCGGACATCCCGAAGATCGACGTCATGCTCGTCGACACGCCCGAGCAGCGCGACCGCGGCGTCATCGGCATCGGCGAGCCGCCGACCGTCTCGACCGCGTCGGCCATCGCCAACGCAATTCGCAACGCGACGGGCGCGACCGTCCGGTCGCTTCCGCTCCATCCGCACAGGATTCTGCAGGCCATCGAAGAGCAGAAGGCAGGAGGCACGCTGTGAAGGCCTTCGAATACGCAAACCCGACGAACGAGAAGGACGCGGTCGCCGCGCTCCGCGCCGGCCAGGCCGTCGCGCTGCCGCTCGCGGGCGGCATGGATCTCGTCGCGCGCATGAAAGACTACGTGACGACGCCCGATCGCGTCGTCAACGTGAAGAACGCGCTCGACAAAACGATTGTCGCGACGCCCGACGGCGGCCTGAAGATCGGCGCCGGCGTCAACATCGTCGACCTCGCCGACAACGCGCAGGTGCAGAAGCTGTATCCCGCGATCGTCGCGGCGGCCGGCGAAGTCGGCACGCCGCAGATCCGGAATCACGGCACCGTCGGCGGCAACATCAACCAGCGGCCGCGCTGCTGGTATTTCCGCGCCGAAGACTTCGTCTGCTTCAAGAAGGGCGGCAACCGCTGCTTCTCACCGGCCGGCGAAAACCAGTATCACGCGATCTTCGGCAACGACGGCCCGAGCCACATCGTGCATCCGTCGAGCCTCGCCGTGCCGTTCACCGCGTACGGCGCGACCTTCCGCGTCGTCGGACCGAACGGCGAGCGGACGGTGCCGGCCTCGGAGTTCTTCACGATGCCGACGCTGCAGAACGTGCGCAAGGAAAACGTCCTCGCCGACGACGAGATCCTGACGCATGTGATGCTGCCCGCGCCGGGCAACGTGAAGAGCGGGCACTACGAAGTGCGCTACAAGGAATCGCACGACTGGCCGCTCGCGTTCGCGACGGTCGTCCTGACGATGAACGGCAGCACGATTCGCGCCGCGCGCGTCGTCCTCGGCGCGGTGGCGCCCACGCCGTGGCGGTCGCAGGACGCCGAGCAGGCGCTCGTCGGCAAGACGCTGAACGAAGCGACCGCGGTGGCCGCGGCTGAAGCGGCCGTGAAAGCGGCGAAGCCGATGAGCCGCAACGGCTACAAGGTGCAGATTACGAAGACCGCGGTGAAGCGGGCCATCATGCAAATCGCCGGGCTCAAGCCCGTGCAGTTGAGAGCGTAGCCATGGATCATCTGATTTCGCCGAAGCTCACGCCTGGCGTCCATTGCCTCAGCCTCCGGCACAAAGGGATGTACGTGACCTCCGTGCCGGATCCGGAAGAGCAGCACTGCTACGACAAGTACGACGGCACGTGGTACTGGTGCGTCGAGACGCAGGTCGGATTCGGGCCGGACGGCAAACCCGTCGGCCCGCACGACTGCAAGAACGGGAGAGGATGCTGCAAGGGCTAGGGATTACAAATCACTTCACCTTCACCGGTTTTCCCTCCGACAGCGCAAACCAGATCTCGGCGACGGCGGCGCAATCCAGCTCGCCGCCGCCGGCCGCCGTATACGCGTTCACGAACTGCGTGACCATCGACGTGACGGGCATCGTCACGCCCGTCGCCATGTTCGCTTCGACCGCCAGCCGCAAATCCTTCTGGAACAGACGCACGAAGAACCCCGGCTTGTAGTCGCCGGTCAGCATGCGGTTGCCGTGGAACTCGAGCACCTTGCTGCCGGCAAAGCCGCCCATCAGCGCCTGACGCACACGAGAAGGCTCAAGTCCGTTCGCCTTCGCCAGCGCGTACGCTTCGGCGACGCCGGCGACGTTCGCCGCGATGCAGATCTGGTTGCAGAGCTTCGTCACCTGTCCGGAGCCTGACGGCCCGATGTAAGTGACGCTCTCGGGCTTCCCCATGCAGGAGAGAATCGGCCGCGCGCGTTCGAACGTCTTCTCGTCCCCGCCGCACATGACGGTGAGCGTCGCGTTCTTCGCGCCGATCTCACCGCCGCTGACCGGACAGTCGAGCATCGAGCCGCCCTTCGCCGCGACGGCTTCGGCGAGCTGCCGGGTGACTTCCGGCGAGATCGTGCTCATGTCGATGACGATCGCGCCGCGCTTCAGCCCGTCGAGCACGCCGTCCTTGCCGCGGATGACTTTGTCGACGTCCGGCGTGTCGGGCACCATCGTGACGATGACGTCCGCTTCGCGGGCAACCTCGGCCGGTGTCTTCACGGCCTTCGCCCCGGCGGCCGCAAGCGCATCAATAGGCCCCTGGCTGCGGGAGGTCACGACCAGCTTGTAGCCCGCCTTAATAAGGTTGAGCGCCATCGGGCGCCCCATGATTCCAAGACCAATGAATCCAACAACTTCGCTAGGCATGTCGGGAAGCTCTCCACCGCGGAGGAACCTCGTTTCCTCCGTGGTGGAGAGTTTATAATGTCAACGAGGTTTTGACCTATGAAACGAGCGATTGTTCTCCTCGCAGGATTCGCCATGGCCGGCACGGTGTCGCTCTCAGCGGGCGGCAGCAGCGTGAGCGGCCAGTACGTCGAAGCGCGGACCGCCGAGATCTTCACGGGCGGCTGCATCATGGGCAGCGAAGCCGAGACGATGGGCAAGCAGGCGGTGCTTGCGTGGAAGGTGGACAAGGGTTCGGTGAACGGCGTGTCGGTTGACGGCCTCTCGGTCGTCGCGGCGCTCGCCGGCGACGTCAACCTGGGCCTCCACGAAATCGGCGGCGCGGACGCGACCGTTCGCTCGGTCGTCTACGTCGACGAGCGCGCGAACCCGGTGCAGCGCATGGCGCTCGCCTCGCTCGCGAACGAGATGACGAAGCGCATCGGCACGATCGTCCAGGTGACGCCCGCGCCGATCACGTTCGTCGACGAAGGCCAGTCGATTCACGTCGCGACGTCGAACGTCGCGCTCGACGTGACCAAGGAAATCAACCACGACCCGACTTGCGGCGCGCAACAGTGGTTCACGCCGCTCGCCGGCACGGATCACGCGCACATGGGCACGACCGATCAGAACGCGTTCACGGGTTCGGCGCTCGGCACCAGGTGGAGCGATCCGGGCAAGCGGTCGGCGTTCTTTGGTACCTTTAGCCGCTAACCAGCTGACGGCTGGATAGGCGGGAGCGGCAGGACAGGCTGGAGGGGCAACTCTCCAGCCTTTTTTCTTTTCCTGCCTTTCCCGCTCATCCCGCCCATCCTGCTTCATGGACCTTCACGGTAAAGCCGTACTGATTACAGGCGCCAAACGGATCGGTGCAGACGTCGCGCGGGAGCTCGCGAAGCGCGGTGCCGACGTCGCCGTCTCATACGCGCGTTCGAAGAAAGAAGCCGACGAGGTCGTCGCGGACATCACAGGGATGGGACGCCGCGCCGCGGCCTTTCAGGCCGACCTCACCAATCCTGGCGCGTGCACGTCCCTCGTAGACCAGGCCGCATCGACGTTCGGCAGGCTCGACGTTCTGATCGCGATGGCGTCGGTGTATATCGCGACGCCGTTCGACAAGTTGAATCTCGACGAATGGGAGAAGACGATCAACGTCGACCTGCGCTCGACGTTCCTGTGCGCGATTGCCGCCGTTCCGCATATGCGCAAGCAGGGAACGGGACGCATCATCACGTTCAGCGACTGGCTGCCGCGAAGCGGACGGCCCCGATACCAGGGCTGGCTGCCGTATTACGTCGCCAAGGGCGGCGTGATGGCGCTCACCGAAGCGCTGGCGCTCGAGCTCGCCGGCGACAATATCCTCGTGAACGCCGTCGCCCCCGGTCCCATCCTCGCGCCGCCGGCGACCACCGCCGACGAACACCAGAAGGTCGCGGACGCGACGCCGCTCGGCCGGTGGGGCGGCGGGCTCGAGATCGCCAGGGCGGTGCTGGCCTTTATCGACAGCGACTTCATCACGGGTGAAACGCTGCGGGTGGACGGCGGCCGCCACCTGAAATGACGTTCGGCAACCTCCTGAGAGTGGTCCCGGTCGGACTCTGGTGGATCGTCCTCGTGCGCTTCGTCGTCGTGGCGGCGATGATCACGATCATCATCCGCCTCGTTCAGTCACGCCGCCGCGAACGCGAGTCGACCGGGCGCTGGGCGATGCTCTCGCGCGTCAGCGCCGGGCTCGCCGAAATCCTCCACGCGGATACGAAACTCGAAGACGTGCTTCGACTGCTCGTTCCGCAGTTCGCCGACTGGTGCAGTGTCCATCTGCTCGAGGAGGACGGCGTCCGTCGCGCCGCCGTCGTCCATTTCGATCCGGCGATTGAGGCGCGCGTCCGCCGGCGCCTGTCGGAAGTTCCCTTCGTCGCCGACGCGCCGCTCGGCCCGGCAAAAGCGATTCGCACGGGCGAGCCGGATCTCCTCCAGAGCGCGCAGGAACATCAGATCCTCGCGGGCCAGGTCGACCCGGAGCTGCTCGAGATGGCCGGCATCGGCTCGCGGATCAGCGTGCCCCTGCGCGCGCGGCAGCAGGTGGTCGGCGCGCTGTCGCTGCACCGGCGTGCGACGGGCGCGTACGACGCGCACGATCTCCAGTGGGCCGAAGAGCTCGCCCGGCAGGTCGCGCTCGCCATCGAGAACACGAGGCTCTACGCCAACGCCCGCAGCCTCTTCGAAGAATCCGCGAGCGCGAACTGGGTGACGACGGCAGACGGCCGGATCCTCGCGTGCAATCAGATGTTCGCCCAGCTGCTCGGCTTCTCTTCGATGGACGACGTGCTGCGCACGCCGGCCGTCGAGCTGTACGCCACGATCGCTGAACGCGAGCAGCTGCTGGCGGAGCTCAAGAGCCAGCGCCGCCTGTCCGGCCGCGAGACGTCGTTCAAGCGCCACGATGACGGCCGCACCGTCTTCGCGCTGGTCCATGCGTTCGGCGATTTCGACGACCAGGGCGAGCTGCGCAAAGTCACCGGCTTCATCGTCGATCGCACGGCGCAGAAAGAGCTCGAGGAGCAGCTGCGGCAGTCGCAGCGGCTGGAGGCCGTGGGCCAGCTGGCGGGCGGCATCGCGCACGACTTCAACAACCTGCTGACGGTCATCATCGGCTGCGCCGATCTGATGGCGATGGACGGCGATCGGCCGGCGGTCGAAGGCGATCACGATCCGCTCGACGAGCTGACGAAGGCCGCGCGCCGGGCGGCAAGCCTGACGCAGCAGCTGCTGGCCTTCAGCCGGCGGCAGATCCTGCAGCCGAGGATTCTCAACCTGAACGACTCGCTGCGCAGCGTGCACGCGATGCTGCGGCGGCTCGTGCGCGAGAACGTCGTCATCGTGCTGAATCTCGATCCGCGCGTGTCGAAGGTCAAAGTCGATCCCGGGCAGATCGACCAGGTGATCGTCAACCTCGTGTTGAACTCGTCGTACGCGATGCCCGAGGGCGGGACCATTTCCCTGAGCACCGCGAACATCGACGTCGAGGAAGGCATGGCGGGCGGACGGCCGTACATCAGGCCCGGCCAGTACGTGTCGCTGGTCGTCCGCGACAACGGCGCGGGCATGGACGAGAAGACGCGCGAGCGCGCGTTCGAGCCGTTCTTCACGACCAAACCGGTCGGCAAAGGCAGCGGGCTCGGCCTCTCGACGGTGTACGGAATCATCAAGCAGAGCGGCGGGTACGTCTGGATTGACAGTGAAGTCGACGTCGGCACCTCGGTTACCATCTGCTTCCAGGCAGAGCCCGAGATGGCGAGGGTATGACACCTGCGGAGCTGCGGCGCGCGATCAGCGACGTCCCGACGCTGATGCTCGCCGCGCTGCCGACCCCCGTGGAGCCGATGGCGGCGCTGTCGGGCGTGCTCGGCGGCGGACCGAAGCTCCTCGTCAAGCGCGACGACACGATCGGATTCGCGTTCGGCGGCAACAAGGTCCGCAAGCTCGCACTGCTCGGCGCGCGTGCGCAGGTCGACGGCTTCGACACGCTGCTCACCGCCGGCGCGCTGCAGTCGAATCACGCGCGCGTGACGGCCGCGACCGCCGTGAAGCTCGGCATGCACGCGGTGCTCGTCGTCAACGGCCGCCGCCCCGAACATCCCACCGCGAACGCGCTGCTCGACGGCCTCCTCGGCGCGGAAGTGATCTACGTCGACAATCGCGACGGCCGCGCCGCGGCCATGCGCCACGTCGCCGACGGCCTGAGCGCGCAGGGACGGAAGGTGTTCGAGATTCCGATTGGCGGCTCGACGCCGCTCGGATCGCTTGCGTACCTGCACGCCGTTCTCGAGCTGCTCGAGCAGATTCCCGCTCCCGATGTGATCCTCCACGCGACCTCGTCCGGAGGAACGCAGGCCGGCCTGGTCGCCGCGTGCCGCCTGCTGGGATTGTCGACGCGTGTGGTCGGTATCGCCGCCGACGGCCCGACGGTGCAGATTCAATCGCAGGTGCGGACGAACGTCGACGGCATCGCCGGCATACTCGGCCTCGATGCGGCGCTGGTGCAGAAGGTCACGGCGATCGAGATCGACGATCGGTTTTTCGGCAGCGGTTACGGCGTGCCGACCGAAGGATCGCGCGAAGCGATCGAGCTCTGCGCGCGCACGGAAGCGATCTTTCTCGATCCCGTGTACACCGCGAAAGCGATGTCCGGCCTCATCGCGTACGTGCGGCAGCAGAAGTTCACGGCGAAACAGACGGTGCTTTTCTGGCACACTGGCGGCCAGGTGGGGTTATTCGCATGAAGCAGATTCTCAGCGCGATTCTCGTCTCCGTCGCGGCCGCGGGCCTGGCGGGCCAGACGCACAAGGCGCCGAAGGCGCCGAAGTCCGTCCGTCTGTACATCTTCGACTGCGGCGTCATCCACACGATGAACGGCGACGCCTATTCGCTGAAGAAGGAGGAGATGGCGTCGACCGAGATGTCGATCCCGTGCATCCTCGTCGCGCACCCGAAGGGGACGCTGATGTGGGACAACGGCGACATCCCCGATCGCCTGTTTCCCGCCGGCGGCGGGCAGGCGAAGCTCGGCGTCGTCACCCAGGACAGGCCGCTCCTCCCGCAGCTCGCGGCGGTCGGGTACGTGCCCGCGGACATCACCTATCTGTCCATGTCGCACTATCACGGCGACCATGTCGCAAACGCGAACTCGTTCGCGTCGTCGACGTGGCTGGTGCGCAAGGTCGAACGCGACCGGATGTTCTCGGGCGAGCCCATTCTGCGCTCGCCAATCGAGAACTACAGCGCGCTCAAAGACAGCAAGACGATCATGATCGACAAAGACGAGTACGACGTCTTCGGCGACGGCACCGTCGTCATCAAATCGACGCCCGGACATACGCCCGGCCACAACGTCCTGTTTCTCAAGATGAAGAAGACGGGTCCTGTCGTGCTGAGCGGCGACCTCTATCACTATCCTGAGGAGCGCACGCTCAATCGGCTGCCCGTCGCGGAGTTCAATAAGGATCAGACGGCGGCGTCACGCGCCGAACTCGAGGCGTTCCTGAAGAAGACCGGCGCCCAGCTCTGGATCGAACACGACATCGTCGGGAACCGGAAGCTGAAGAAAGCGCCGCAGTATTACGAGTAGGAAAGAGATCGCGGTGTCAGGGTTTCAGGTGCTCGAGCGTGTAGTCGAGCATGAGGCCGCGCAGGTGACGCACCAGCGCCGGATCCGTCACGCCGTGGCGTGACTTCGGATAGAGCATCAGCTGAAACGGCTTGTCCGCCTTCTGCAGCGCGTAGACGAGCTGCATGGTGTTCTGCACGTGCACGTTGTCGTCGATGGCGCCGTGAATCAGCAGCAGCGAGCCGTGGAGGTTCGCCGCCGCTGGCGGAATCGCGCTGTCGATGTACGCCTTCGGGTCGTCTTTCGGCAGGCCGAGATACCGCTCCGTGTACACCGAGTCGTAGTTCCGCCAGTCCGAGACGGTGCCGCCGGCGATGCCCATCACAAAACTCGTGCTGTGCGTCAGCGCGTACGCCGTCATGAACCCGCCGTAGCTCCAGCCGTGGATCCCGATGCGCGTGCCGTCGACGTACGGCTGCTGCTTCAGCCACGTCAGGCCATCCTCGATGTCGCGCAGCTGGTTCCGGCCGAACTCGCGATAGTCCGCCGACGTCGACTCGATCCCCTTGCCGCTCGCCGACCGGTTGTCGCAGATCCAGACGATGATGCCTTTCTGCGCGAGGAGCTGGTGATACATCGTCTGCAGCGTCCATGAGTCTTTGACCTGCTGGGCGTGCGGACCGGCGTACGTGAACTGATAGACGGGGTACTTGCGCCGCGGATCGAAGTCCGGCGGCTTGATCATCATCGCTTCCATCGTGAAACCGTCGCGGGTCTTCACCTGCAGGAACTCCGGCTTCGACAGCTTGAAGTCGCCGAACGAGCCGGCGTCGGACGGATTCGCGTGGAGCACGCGGACTTCACGGCCGTCGGCGCGATGCAGGCGCGCCTGCGGCGGCGTCATGACGGCGCTCCAGCGATCGATGTAGTAGGCGAAGCTCGGGCTGAACTCGGCGCCGTGCGTCCCGGCGGTCTGCGAGAGACGTTCGAGGCCCGTGCCGTTCAACTTGATGCGATAGACGTCCTGTCCGATGGCGCTTCGCTCGGTGCCCGAGAAATACAGCCAGCCGTTCTCCTCGTCGACGCCGTGGACCTCGCGGACCTCCCACCGTCCGGACGTGACCGCGCCGAGAAGCGAGCCGTCACGGCTGTAGCGGTAGACGTGCGGGAAGCCGGATCGCGAGCTGAGCCACAGAAACGATCCGTCGCGCAGCCACGTCGGCATCGTCTGGTCTTCGGAGTTGATCCAGTAGCGGCTCTCCTCGCGGAACAGCGTCCGCTGGCCGACGTTCAGATCGATCCACGACTGAATGCGGTTCTCGACCTGGTAGACGAGCTGATTCGACGGCGTCCAGCCGACGCGGACGATCAGCACGTCCGTGCCGGCGTACTTCGAGAGGTCCGGCCACTCGAGCCCGCTGCCGTCGGACTGCGCGACGCCGAGCTTCACCACCGGATTGGGATCGCCGGCGCGCGGGTACGACCACGTCTCGACCTTCGGGTCGTAGCTGATGTCGTCGAGCGTCACGTACGTGGAGACCTGCGTGTCGTCGATGTGGAGGAAGGCGACGCGTGACGAATCCGGGCTCCACCAGTACGCGCGCGTCGTGCCGCGGCCGTAGATCTCCTCTTCGTACACCCAGTCCATCCGGCCGTTCAGCACTTTCGACGAGCCGTCGCGCGTGACCTGTGTTTCGCGTTTGCTCGCGACGTCGACGAGGAAAAGGTTGTGGTCGCGGATGAACGCCGCATGCCGGCCGTCAGGACTGAGCGTGGCTTCGTCCTTCTCGCCGGGCGAGGCCGTGAGACGGGTGGATGTGCCGTCGGCGCACGTCAGGACGTACAGGTCGTCGCCGGCCGTCAGGAGTGCGGAGGAGTGTGTGCCGTCGAACGACAGAGCTCTCGGATGCGGAGCCGAGCCGCACAGCGGCGCCGTGGCGCCGGTGGCGGCATTCACCGACAGCCAGTCGACCAGGCCGCGGTCGGCTGACGGACGCGGCCATGCGTAGTGGTCGCCGTCAATCCACGAATACGCCGGCACCGGAGCGCCGCTGAAGTTCACGCGAGCGCCGACGCCGTAGATGTCGTCGAGCGTCAGCAGCCTCTGCTGGGCGCGCAACGGCGCTGCCGGAGCGACACACAACAGCATCAGAGGCAGAACGGCGAGCCGCCATAGTGTTCGGCGCATGCGGTCCAGTATAGTCAACCGATGGCGTCGTTAACGTTTCTCGGAGCGGCCGGCACGGTCACCGGATCCAAGCATCTGCTCGATCTCGGCGGCCATCGCGTGCTCGTCGACTGCGGATTGTTTCAGGGACTGAAAGAGCTGCGGCTGCGCAACTGGGCGGCGCTGCCGATCGACGCCGCCACGATCGATGCGGTGGTCCTCACGCATGCGCATCTCGATCACTGCGGCTACCTGCCGCGGCTGGTCGCGCAGGGTTTCAAGGGACGCGTCTTCTGCACGCCGGGCACGCGCGATCTCTGCACGCTCGTGCTGCCGGATTCCGCGCACATCCAGGAAGAAGACGCGCGCCGGGCCAATCGGCACGGCTACAGCAGACACACGCCGGCGCTGCCGCTCTACACGTCGCTCGACGCCGCCCGCACGCTCACGCGGCTGCAGCCCGTCGGCTACGAACGTCCCGTGCCCGTCGCTCCGGGAGTCGACGTCGAGTTCATCAACGCGGGCCATCTGCTCGGCTCGTCGTACGCGCGGCTGCATGTCGGCGGGAAGACGATTCTCTTCGGCGGGGATCTCGGCCGGTACGGCCGGCCCGTGCTTCCGGATCCGTCGCCCGTCGCGGCCGCGGACGCGCTGCTCGTCGAGTCGACGTACGGCGACCGCGTCCACGGACCGAACGAGGACGCGAAACTGGCCATGATCGTCAGCGACGCGTCCGCGCGCGGCGGCAAGGTGATCATCCCGGCGTTCGCGATTGGCCGTACCGAGGAAGTGCTTTACTGGCTGAAGCGCCTCGAAGAGCAGAAGCGGATCCCTGTGCTGCCGGTGTACGTCGACAGCCCCATGGCGGCAGGGGCCCTGCAGTTCTATCGCGAACGGCGGAACGAACTGGATCCGGAGCTCAATCAGCACACCGACGGTCAGCGGCAGATGGAGCTGTTTGCGACCGAGCGTCTGACGATCGTCGAGACCGTCGAGCAGTCGAAGGCCGTGATGAAATCGCCCGGCCCGGCGATTGTGATCGCCGCGAGCGGCATGGCGACCGGCGGCCGCGTGCTGCACCACCTCGCGGCGGGGCTTCCCGACGGCCGGAATACCGTGCTGTTTGTCGGCTTCCAGTCGGCCGGCACCCGCGGCCGGCTGCTCGTGGACGGCGCGAAACAGATCAAAATGCTCGGCGAGGTCGTGAACGTCGCCGCGAAGATTGAACGACTGGAATCGATGTCCGCCCATGCGGACGTGAACGAAATCATGCGCTGGCTCGGCAACTTCACCCAGGCGCCAAAGACGACGTTCATCGTCCATGGCGAGCCGTCGGCGGCGGAAGCGCTCGAAAAACGGATCCGGGCCGACCTCAAGTGGAACACCCACATCGCGAAGCACCTCGAGCGTGTGGAATTAGACATATGATCAAAAGACTCCTGACACTCATGACACTCATCGGAATCACTGCATGCGGATCACAGACGCCTGCGCCCGCGGCCAGCGCGCCTCAGACGGCCGCGGATCGCAAATACCTCCTCGAGCGCGTTGACGATGCGGCCGTCGTGCAGTTGTATGCGGACGGTTTCTCCGAACTGCCGATCAAGGAGAAGACGCTCATCTGGCATCTCTACGAAGCCGCCATCGCCGGCCGCGACATCTTCTACGACCAGCGCTACGCGCACGGCCTCGAGATGCGCGACGTCATCGAAGCGATCGTCTCGCACAGGCAGGGCGTCGATCCCGCGACGTTCCGCGAGATCGATCGCTACACGAAGCTGTTCTGGATCAACTCGGGCCCCTTCAACAACCTGACGGCGCGGAAATTCGTGCTGCAGTGCACGCCGGAGGCGCTGGCGGCCGCCGCGCATGCGGCGGAGAAAGCGGGCGCGACGTTCCCGCTGAAGAACGGCGAGACGCTCGATCAGATGCTCGCGCGCCTCGAGCCGATGTTCTTCGATCCCGACGTCGATCCGATGGTCACGAACAAGACGCCGCCGAAGGGGCAGGACATCCTCGCGACCAGCGCCAACAACCTGTACGCCGGCGTCACGATGAAGGATCTGGCCGGCTTCAAGGAAGCGTATCCGCTGAACTCACGCGTCGTGAAGGAGAACGGCAAGCTCGTCGAAGAGGTCTACCGCGTCGGCGGCCTCTACGGCGCGCAGATCGCGAAGATCGTCGAGCACCTCGAGGCGGCGAAGGCGTACGCCACGCCGTCGATGCAGAAGGCGCTCGACGCGCTGATCAAGTTCTACCGAACCGGCGACGCCGCCGACTGGGAGGCGTACGACATCGCGTGGGTGCAGGACAAGGACTCGCCCGTCGACACGATCAACGGCTTCATCGAGGTGTACCAGGACGCGCGCGGCATCAAGGGCGCGTGGGAAGCGCTCGTCTTCTACGTCAACCGCGAGAAAACGTCCGAGATCCAGAAGATCGCCGCGAACGCGCAGTGGTTCGAGGACCACATGCCCTGGGATCCGAAGTTCCGCAAGCAGGGCGTCAAAGGCATCACCGCGAACGCCATCGACGTCGTGATTGAAACCGGCGACTCCGGCCCGGTGACGCCGGTCGGCATCAACCTGCCGAACGACCAGACGATTCGCGAGCACTACGGCAGCAAGTCCGTGTCGCTGTCCAACGTCAACGAGGCGTACGACAAGTCCACGCTGCCGGAGTTCCGGACCGAGTTCGCGTGGACGCCCGAGGAGGTGCAGCGCGCGGAGAAATGGAGCGCCCTCGCCGGTGAGCTGACGACCAACATGCACGAGGTCATCGGCCACGCCTCCGGCAAAGTCGAGGAGCGCCTGCAGGGCAAGCCGCAGACGGCGCTGAAGGAGCAGTATTCGGCGCTCGAAGAAGCGCGCGCCGATCTTGTCGCGCTTTATTTCCTGCCCGATCCCAAGCTCGTCGAGCTCGGCCTGATGCAGAAGGCCGATCAGGACGACATCGTCCGCGCCGAGTACGAGCACTACGCCCAGAACGGCCTGGTGCAGCTGCGCCGGGTCCGGCAGGGGACGCAGATCGAAGAAGACCACATGCGCAATCGCCAGATGATCGTGCAGTGGCTGATGGCGAACACGAAGGCCATCGAGGTGAAGTCGCGCGACGCCAAGACCTACTACGTCGTCGCGGATCCGGCGGCGTTCCGCGAGGGTGTCGGGCGGCTGCTCGCCGAGGTGCAGCGCATCAAGTCCGAAGGCGACTACGAGGCCGCGAAGGCGCTGTTCGAGAAGTACGGCGTCCATTTCGATCCCAGGCTGCGCGACGAGATCGTCGCGCGCGTCGACAGGCTGCATCTGCCGTCGTACACCGGCTTCGTCATGCCGAAGCTCGAGCCGGTCAGAAGCGGCGATGCGATCACCGACGTGAAGATCTCCTACCCGCAGGACCTGACGGCGCAGATGCTCGAGTACTCGGAGGCCACCCGGAGCCTCCGGCACTAGTGTTTTCCTCGAGGGTTCCGGCCGATCTCGCGGTCAACCGCCTTTCGCGCGCCGTCGCGGACGCGTACGCGGGCGGACGTCCGCTGATCGATCTGACGCTGTCGAATCCGACCAGAGCCGGCTTCGAATATCCGGACTACCTGCTGTCGGCGCTCGCGGACGAACGCGGGCTGAAATACGAGCCGTCGCCGTTCGGCCTGGTCTCCGCCCGCCAGGCCGTCGCGCGCGATTACGCCAGGCGCGGCCTGACGGTGTCCTCCGATCGCATCGCGCTCACGGCAAGCACGAGCGAAGCGTATTCGCTGCTGTTCAAGCTGCTCGCCGACGCGGGCGACGACGTGCTCGTGCCGGTGCCGAGTTATCCGCTCTTCGATCACCTCGCGCAGCTCGACGGCGTCGTGCTGCGGCGCTACGAGCTCGAGTACCAGAACGGCTGGTCGATTGACGTCGGGAGCATCGAGCGCGCGCTGTCGCCGTCCACGCGCGCGCTGCTGCTCGTGACGCCGAACAATCCCACCGGATCCTTTGTCTCGCGCGCGGAGCTGAAGCAGCTGCAGGCGATCTGCGCGCAACGCAACATCGCCCTCGTCGCCGACGAAGTGTTTGCCGACTACCAGGTGCGGCCGGGCGCGTGCGTCGATGCGGCGCGCGTGCTCGACGCGACCGATGGGCTCGTCTTCAGCCTTGGCGGGTTGTCGAAAACCGTCGGACTGCCGCAGATCAAGCTCGGATGGGTGGCCGTCGCGGGCGCGAGCGGGCTGGTCGACGAGGCGCTGCGGCGGCTGGAGCTGATCTGCGATACGTACTTATCCGTGTCCACGCCGGTCCAGGCGGCGCTGTCGGAGCTGCTGACGCGGGGGGCCGCGGTCAGAAAGCAGATTCAGGCGCGCATCGCGTCGAACTACCGCACGCTTGCGGATCGGATCGAGGGAGTTCCCTCATGCAGCCTGCTTGTCGCCGACGGGGGCTGGAGCGCGATCATCCGCGTGCCGTCGATCGGCACCGAAGAAGACCTCGTCGTCGATCTTGTCGGTAAGGGCGTGCTCGTCCACCCCGGATACTTTTTTGATCTGCCTCACGAATCCTTTCTGGTCGTGAGCCTGCTTCCAGCTGAAGATCAGTTCAGCGACGGCATCGACATCGTCCTGCGCCATTTCAGGAATCTCTGACCCTAACCCTGAACGCTGAACCTGAACCCTGAACCTGTGAAGGACCGCCGCTCCGGCATTCTCATTCCGCTCTTTTCGGCCCCCGGTGAACGGAGCTGGGGCGTCGGCGACACCGGAGATCTGCGCAACGTCACGAAGTGGCTGGCGGCGGCGGGGCAGCGCGTGCTGCAGCTGCTCCCGATCAACGAGATGGCGCCGGCGGAGCAGTCGCCGTACTCGGCGATCAGCGCGATGGCAATCGACCCGATCTACATCGACGTCGCGGCGATTCCTGAATTCGAGGCGCTCGGCGGCGAGCGCACGCTGCCGGCGGAGGACCGGAGCACGCTCGATCGCGTGCGACGGTCGGCCCGCGTCGAGTACGCGGCGGTTCGCGCGCTGAAGGAGCGCGCGCTCAGGGCCGCGTGCGAACGGTTCATCGACGCCGAAGTGCGGAAGGCGACCGACCGCGCCCGCGATTTCGCGACGTTTCTCGCCGGGCAGGCGTGGTGGCTCGACGAGTACGCGTTGTTCCGCGCGATTCATCACAGCGAAGGCGAGCGGCCGTGGGCGGAGTGGCCCGAGGCGCTGAGACGCCGCGAGCGGCCTGCGCTGGCCGATGCCAGGTACGCGCTCGCCGAGGAAGTGACTTTCCGCCAGTTTCTGCAGTGGATCGCGCACTCGCAGTGGACTCAGGCGAGGACCGACACGCACGGCGTCGCGCTGTTCGGCGATCTGCCGTTCATGGTCGACGGCGACAGCGCCGACGTGTGGGCGCGGCAGGAGCAGTTTCATCTCGACGTCTCGCTCGGCGTGCCGCCCGATGCGTTCAGCGACACCGGCCAGGACTGGGGGATGCCGGTCTACCGATGGGACGTGATCCAGGGCGACGACTTCAGGTGGCTCCGCGATCGGGCCCGCAGGACGGCCGACCTGTACGACGGCTGCCGGATCGATCATCTCGTGGGCTTTTACCGGACGTACGGCCGTCCGCGCGATCGCCGGCCGGCGTTCTTCACGCCCGACACCGAACAGGCGCAGACGGCGCTCGGCGAGACGCTGCTCCGGATCTTCGGCGGCAACGGCTCGGAAATCATCGCCGAAGATCTCGGCGTCGTTCCCGACTTCGTCCGGGCGTCGCTTGCGCGGCTCGGCGTTCCCGGCCTGCGCGTGTTCCGCTGGGAACGCTACTGGCACGCGGCCGGGCAGCCGTTTATCGATCCCGGCGATTATCCGCCGGCGTCCGTCGCGACATCGGGGACGCACGACACGGAAACGAGCGCGGTGTGGTGGGAGAACGCGCCGGAGCGCGACAGGGCGCTCGTACGCGCGCTTCAGACGATGAAGCGGGTGTGCGGGGGCGGCGGCGTCGACGGCCATGCGCTCATCGAGGTGCTGATGGCGTCGGCGTCGCAGCTGGTGCTGCTGCCGGTGCAGGACGTCTTCGGCTGGCGAGATCGGATCAACGAGCCCGGCACCGTCAACGATCGCAACTGGACGTTCCGTCTGCCCTGGCCGTCGGACCGTCTCGACGAGGTCGCTGAAGCGCGCGGGCGGCAGGCGACGCTCGCCGAGTTGGCGCGCACGCACGGCCGACTATAATTTCTTCGTGGCCGCTCTTCGTCCCTTCCGAGCTCTCCGTCCGAAGCCGTCGGACGCGCCCGCCGTCGCCGCCGTCCCGTACGACGTCGTCAACACCGACGAGGCGCGGTCCCTGGCCGGCGACAACCCGTTGAGTTTCCTTCGCGTGTCCCGTGCCGAGCTCGAGCTGCCGGCCGGCACGGATCCGTACTCGCCCGCGGTGTATGAACGCGCGGCCGCGAACTTCGCGAGGCTTCGGCAGACCGCGATGGTCGAGGACGAGCCGAGCGTCTATTTCTACCGGCTGCGCATGGGCGAGCACGAGCAGACGGGCATCGCCGGCTGCTGGTCCCTCGATGAGTACGACCGCAACATCATCAAGAAGCACGAGAAGACCCGGCGCGACAAGGAAGACGATCGCACGCGCCACATGGTGGCGCTGCGCGCGCAGACCGGTCCGGTGTTTCTGACGTATCGCGCACAGGCGGCCGTGAACGACATCGGGCGCCGGATCACGTCGACGCCGCCGTTGATCGACTTCGAGGCCGTCGATCGTGTCCGGCACACGCTGTGGAGAGTCTCGGGCGCCGACGCGGGCGCGCTCGTGTCGGCGTTCTCGACGGTGCCGGCGCTCTACATCGCGGACGGGCATCATCGTGCCGCGAGCGCCGCGAGGACCCGGGACGAGTTCAAGAGCGCCGGGGAATCGGGCACGTTCCTCGGCGTGGCGTTTCCGCACGATCAGGTGCAGATCCTCGCGTACAACCGCGTCGTGAAAGATCTCGGCGGGTTGTCGGTCGACGCGTTCGAGAAGGCGCTGCGCGAGCGATTCGACGTCGGCGACGGGCCGGCGATTCCTGTCAAACGCGGAGACATCGCGATGTATTTCGGAGGACGCTGGCGCACGCTGCGGGCGAAGAGCGCGGCGGCCGGCGATCCGATCCGGTCGCTCGACGTCAGCGTGCTGCAGGAACAGCTGCTGCAGCCGGTGCTCGGCATCCTCGACGTCACGACCGATAAGCGAATCGACTTCGTCGGCGGCGCCAGGGGCACCGCCGAACTGCAGCGGCTCGTCGACCTTGGAAAGGCGGCGGTCGCGTTCTCCATGTATCCCGTGAGCGTCGCCGATCTGATGGCCGTCTCGGACGCCGGCGCGATTATGCCTCCCAAGAGCACCTGGTTCGAACCCAAGCTCCGCGACGGTCTTTTAATTCACCTGATATGACAACGATTCACCGAGTGTTCAACTTCGCCGCGGGTCCCGCGGTGATGCCCGTTCCCGTTCTCGAACAGATGCAGCGCGACCTGCTCGCGCTGCCCGGCGTCGGCATCTCGATTCTGGAAATCAGCCACCGGTCGAAACAGTTCGAAGCCATCCTCGCGGACGCCGAAGCCGACATCCGCGCCCTCGCGTCCATTCCGTCGGACTACCGCGTCCTGTTTCTGCAGGGCGGCGCGAGCCTGCAGTTCTCGATGGTGCCGATGAACCTGCTCGGTCCTGACGCGACCGCCGATTACATCGACACCGGATCGTGGGCGGTGAAGGCCATCAAGGAAGCGAAGAAGGTCGGGAACGTGCACGTCTCGGCGTCGACCAAGGCCGACAACTACACGCGCATCCCTGCGTCCGGCGAGATTCATGTGAGCGACGGGAGCGCCTACGTCCACATGACATCGAACAACACGATCGAGGGCACCGAGTGGAAGGCGCTGCCTGCGACGGCCAGCGTGCCGCTCGTCAGCGACACGTCCTCGGACATGTTCAGCCGGCCGATCGACGTCCCGAAGCACGCGCTGATTTACGCGGGCGCGCAGAAGAATCTCGGTCCCGCGGGCCTGACGCTCGTGATCATTCGCGAAGATCTGCTCGAGCACTCGAAGGCGAAGTCGGCGACGCTGCCGACGATGATGAATTACGCGGTGCAGGCGGAGAACCGTTCGCTGTACAACACGCCGCCGGCGTTTTCGATCTACGCGACCGGCCTGGTGATGAAGTGGCTCCGCGATCAGGGAGGACTCTCCGCCATCGCCGCCGTGAACGAGCGGAAAGCCGCGACCCTCTACGCCGAGATCGATCCGAGCGGCTTTTATCGCGGGACGGCGGCCAGGGACAGCCGTTCGCTGATGAACGTCACGTTCCGGCTGCCGAGCGAGGACCTCGAGAAGAAGTTCGTCGCCGAATCGACCGCCGCGGGTCTCGACGGCCTGAAAGGCCACCGGTCCGTGGGCGGCATGCGCGCGTCGCTCTACAACGCGTTTCCGGAAGCCGGCGTCGACGCGCTGGTGTCGTTCATGCGCGATTTCGAACGGAAGAACGGCTAGACCGGGGGCCGGCGCCTTCGCCTGCGCCTCCGGCGTCGACGGCCGCCGTGAGGAGGGTCGCCCTGCGGGTGCACCAGGTTCCCGACGTTGTCGCCCGGCTCTTCGCCGTCGCGCGGCTCGTGGGGTGTGGCGGCGCGCTCGGCGGCGATGCCGGCCTGCACGCCGCGCCAGTGCTCGACGACCTCCGGCGCGTGGCCGTGGATCTCCATCCACGTCAGCGCGTCTTTGAACGATCCGCGATAGACGAGCGACCGCTGCGCCCGCGGGTGCGCCGCGAGATCGCGCAGGCGCCGCTGAAGCATCAGCGACTGACGCAGCCCTTCGACGTCGCCGCGGGCGAGCGGGAGCTCGCCCAGCTTCAGCGCCGGCGGCTTCCGCGGTTTGCCGGAAGGCAGGAGTTCTTCGCCCTCCGGCCGTTCACCGCGCAGCGGCAATCCGAGCGGGACGATCAGCGATCCGATGAGGACCGCGTTCGTGAGCGTCTCCGGCGTCGACTCGAACGTCTTCCTGTACGTATCGAGGTCGGCGAGCGACTGCCACAACTGAGGGCCGGCCTTGTGATGCAGCTCGGCTGAGAGCGGTTCGAGCAGGCCGATGTCATGCAGCGCGCGGAACGTCTTCTCCGACGCACCCGCGCGGAGGATCTTGTAGTACTCCTCGATGAGCCTCGGCAGCGAGCTGCGGGCGATCTCGCCCCGATGCTTCCGGATGGCGTCCGCCAGCGGCGCGTCGATCGTGAAGTCGAGACGCGAGGCGAGCGCCACGGCGCGGAGCATGCGCACGGGATCCTCGTGAATCCGCACCTCGGGATCGCCGATCGAGCGGACGACACGCGCGGCCAGATCGTCCAGCCCGCCGACGTAGTCGATGATCGAGAAGTCTTCGATGTTGTACGCGAGGGCGTTCACGGTGAAATCGCGCCTGAACGCGTCTTCTTCCGGCGTCCCGAACGTGTTGTCGTGGTGAATGAGGTGGCGCCCTTCCGCCGTCCCCGGATCGGGCGCCGGCACGCCTTCGGCGACGACTTCCTCTCCGGGGGCGAGCTGGCGGCGGAAGGTGGCGACCTCGATGATCTTCGTGCCGAACTTGACGTGCGCGAGACGGAAGCGCCGGCCGATGATCCAGCAGTTGCGGAACAGCTTCTTCACCTGCGCCGGATGCGCCGAGGTCCCGATGTCGAAGTCCTTCGGGCGGCGGCCGAGCAGGAGATCGCGGACGCTGCCGCCGACGAGATACGCGATGTGTTCGGCCTGGCGGAGCCGGTAGAGGACCTTGAGCGCGTCGGGATCGATGTCGCGGCGGGAGAGCGTGTGTCCGGTGCGCGGAAGAATCTTCGGGGTGACCGTCACCCTTTGGCCTCTTTCCAGTTCTCGCCGATCCCGACGTCCACCGTCAACGGGACATTCAGCGCCGCCGCGCCCTGCATCGAGTCGCGCACCACGGCGGCCAGCTCATCCGCGTCGCCCTTCGGCACCTCGAAGACCAGCTCGTCGTGCACCGTGAGAATCATGCGCGCTTTCGGCCGCGACTGCAGCACCTTGTGCGTGTCGATCATCGCGCGCTTCATGATGTCCGCCGCGGTGCCCTGAATGGGCATGTTGAGCGTCTCGCGCTCGGCCCGGCCGCGATCCTGAAAATTCCGGCTGTTGATCTCCGGCACCCGCCGGCGCCGCCCGTACATCGTCTTCACGACGCCCGACGCGCGGGCTTCCTCGAGCGTGCGATCCAGGAACTGCCGGACCTGCGGGAAGCCGGCGAAATACTGATCGATGAACTGCTGCGCCACCTGCGGCGTGACGCCGATGTCCTTCGACAGCGTGAACGCCTGCTTCCCGTAGAGCAGCGCGTAGTTGATCATCTTCGCGATGCCGCGCCGGCGGTGCTTGTCCATGTCGCTCGCGCCGAAGACTTTCTCCGCCGTCTGTTCGTGGATGTCGTCGCCGCGGCGGAACGCCGCGATCAGCGTCTCGTCGCCGGACATGTGCGCGAGCACGCGGAGTTCGATCTGCGAGTAATCCGCCGAGATGAGGACGTTGCCTTCGTCGGCGATGAACGCGCGCCTGATCTCGCGTCCGAGCTCGGTGCGAATCGGAATGTTCTGGAGGTTCGGATCGCTGCTGCTCAACCGCCCCGTGGCGGCCACCGCCTGGTTGAAGCTCGTATGTACGCGTCCCGTGTCCGGGTTCACGAGCTGCGGCAGCGCGTCGATGTAGGTGCCTTTCAGCTTGGACAGCCCGCGCCAGTCGAGAATCAGCCGGGGCAGGTCGTGCGCCAGCGCGAGCTCCTCGAGGACTTCGACCGCCGTCGACGGCGCCTTCGACGTGCCGGTCCGCTTCAGCACGGGCAGGCTGAGCCGATCGAAGAGGACCTCGGCGAGCTGTTTCGGCGATCCGATGTTGAACTCGCCTCCGGCGAGGTCGTACACCTTCTTCATCAGCGTCGTCAGCTCCTGATCGAGACGCTGCGACTGCGCGGCGAGCGCGGGCACGTCGACGCGAACGCCGGCGCGTTCGACGTCGACCAGCACGGGAATCAGGGGCAGTTCGAGCGTGTCGTAGACGCCCGTCAGCTCTTCGCTCTTCAGCTGCCCGCCGAGCAGCGGGGCCAGCTGTCCGACCAGGTCGGCACGCTCGCCCGCGTAATCGACGGCGGCCTCCACGGGCACCTGCGCCAGCGAGATCGCCTTGACGCCCTTGCCGCAGAGGTCCTCTTCGGCGATGGCGCGGTACGCCGTGTGTTCGATGGACAGGTCCTCGAGCCGATGCGCGTTGCGGGTGGCGTCGAGCAGGTAGCTCGCGAGCATCGTATCCGTGCCGAGCCCGGCGAGCGCCACCCCGTGGCGGCCGAGGATGATGGCGTCGAACTTCAGATCGTGCCCGGACTTGACGATCGACGGATTGGCGAACACCGGACCGAGAATCGTCAGCGCGTCGTCGAGCGGCATCGACGCCACGCTGCTGAGCGCGTGGTGGCCGACGGGCACGTAGTCCGCGTCGCGCGGCTTCGTCGAAAACGCCAGGCCGACCATCGACGCCTGCATCGCCGACGGCCGGTCGACGAGCACGCGAAACGCGAACGTGCCGGCGGCCGTCAGTCGATCGGCGAGCGCCCGCAGGTCCGCCGCCGTGTTGACGACGCGGTAGGTCTTCGTGACGGAGTCTGCCGTCGGCGCGAATTCCTTGACGAGCGTCGTGAAGCCCAGCTCGCTGAAGATCTGGAAGCAGCGCTCGCGCGCCCCGCCGCCGTACCGCAGCTTGTCGGGTTCGAACTCGACGGGAACGGCCGTGTGGATGGTCGCCAGCTCGCGGCTCTGCCTGGCGGCGTCGACGTTCGCCAGCAGCGTCTCGCGCCGTTTGGGCGTGAGCTCCGACGCGTGCGCGATCAGGTTCTCGAGCGTCCCGTACTTGCCGATCAACTCGGTCGCGCCTTTTTCACCGATGCCCGGCACGCCCTTGATGTTGTCGATCGTGTCGCCCATCAGCGCCATGACGTCGACGACCTGTTCGGGCGCGACGCCGAATTTCTCCTTCACGCCGGCGGCGTCGTACCACGTGCCTTCCTCGCGCGGGTTGAACACCCGGAGGCCGTCGTGGACGAGCTGGAAGAAGTCCTTGTCGAGCGTCACGATCGCCACGTCGAATCCCGCGGCCGCGGCCTTCGTCGCCAGCGTGCCGATCACATCGTCGGCTTCGTAGCGCTCCGAGTTCAGGATCGGGACGCCGAGCGCTTCGCAGGCGGCGTGGACCATCGGAATCTGGACGGCCAGATCGTCGGGCATCGGCGCGCGGTTCGCCTTGTAGTCCGACACCATGTCGTCGCGGAACGTCCGTCCGGGGAGATCGAAGGACGCGGCGATGTACTCGGGCCTGTGATCGGCGATGAGCTTGCGGAGCATCGTGACGAAGATGTAGACCGCGTTGGTCGGCTTGCCCGCCGCGTTGCGAAGGATGCCGCCTTCGGCCGTGCGAACCGGCGCATGAAACGCGCGGTACATCTGGGAACTGCCGTCGATCAGGTAGAGGAGAGGCTTGGCCGGCACGGTATTCGGCGTGCGAAGAGTTTTTGTACTATATCACCTGCGATGAGTCGGATCTGGCGGGTCGCGGTGCTCGCGGCGGCGGCACTGGCGGCAGTGAGTTGCTCGGGCCGCGGCCTGTTCCGCCAGTACGAATACCAGGAAGACATCTACCTGTCGCTCGACGGCACCGCGACGATCTACGTCAACACCTCGGTGGCCGCGCTCGACGCGCTGCGCGGGGCGTCGTTCGACACGAAGCCGTCGGCGCGCCTCGACCGCGACGGCGTCCGTGCGTTCTACACGTCGCCGGTCACGCACGTCTCGCAGGTCAGCCAGTCGAGGCGGAACGGCCGGCGCTTCGTCCACGTCCGCATCGACGTCGACGACGTTCGCCGTCTTGCGGCAACGCCGCCGTTCCAGTGGTCGCGCTACGAGTTCCGACGGCAGGGGGACGAATACGTCTATCGCCAGACGCTCGGCGCGTCAGCGCGCAAAGACGTCGGCGACGTCGGCTGGACGGGGCAGGAGCTGGTGTCGTTCCGGCTTCATCTGCCGAGCAAGATTACGTATCACACCAAGAACGGCGACGAGGACAACTACCTGCGCGGCAACATCCTCATCTGGGAGCAGCCGCTCAAAGATCGGCTGAACGGGACGCCGCTGCTGCTCGAGGCGCGCATGCAGACGCAGTCGATTCTGTACCGGACGATTCTGCTGTTTGCGGGAACGTTCGTCGCGGTGGCGCTGGCGTTCGCGGCCGTGATTGCGCTGGTGTTGCGGGGCGGGAAGGCGGGACGGGCAGGAGGGGCGGGACAGGCAGGAGGGGGAGGATAGGAGGAAGTCTTCTTCCCGCCTATCCCGCCCTTCCCGCCAATCCTGCCTACAACGTCAGAACCGAACGCCGAACGTCATCCGGAACGTGCGCGGCGACGTGAACGCGAAGCGGCTCGACGCGGTGCCGAAGCCCGGCGCGAAGTCCCAGTTGACGCCCTGGACCGGCGCCTGCGTGAACGGGTTGAAATTCGGACGCGTCGTCCCGTTGGGGCTGTTCACGCCCGTGTTGATCGTGCCGGAGTCGACGTTGCCGCCGTTGTTGAAGACGGACGCGCCGCAGCCGCACAGCTGGAACTGATCGAAGAGGTTGAGCACCTGCATCTGGATGAAGAGATCCACCTTGTGCGAACCGGCGTTCAGGCTGTGGTTCACCGTGGCTGAAAGGTCGGTCCGGAACTCCGAATCCGTGCGGAACGCGTCGCGCGCCGTGTAGTAGTAGGTTTCGCTCGTGGCGCCCTGCGGCGTCACGTATGCCGCCAGCACCGACGCCGGGACGTAGGGCCGCGCGTCGACCGTGCCGACCGCGCCGTACGGCACGCCGCTCGACAGGTTCTGGAGAATGCTCACGGTCAGCGCCGGCACCTTCGGCACGCCGTAGTTGAGGTAGATCCGCGCGCGATGGCGCTGATCCGCCGAGAGATCGCCCTCGGGGGCGTACCACGACTGCTGGCGGAATTCCGGATACTGGAAATTGGTCGCCGGAATCGGACCGCTGGTGATGTTCTCGCCGTCGAAGTTGCCCCACAGCCGTGAGAGCGTGTAGTTGGCGCCGATGTCGGTGCGTCCGCTCATGCGATACGTGCCCGACACGGTCACGCCCTGATAGCGGCGCTTCAGGTCGTTCGTGTTCTCGGTGATCGCGATGTCGGTCGGATTACCCAGCGAGTCGACCGCGCGGCCGGTCGTCTGGTCGATGCGGCGTGAATAGAAGTCGCGATAGTTGCGGAACACGTAGTCGGCGCGCACCGCCGCGCGGTTGCTGACCTGGCGGCTGACGCCGAAGGCGTACTCGAGCACGTTGGGCGAGATCAGGCCGTCCGGAATCCTGATGCCGACGCCGGGCACCGACGAGGCGATGATGGGCCCCATGTTGGTGCAGAGGCCGTTCGCGTCGCGCTTGCACTGATTGAACACCGTCTGAATCGCCGTCGGCGTGTCGATCAGGCTGGCGGCGTTCACGTCCTGGTTGATCGCGGGACCGTTATAGGCCCACTGGAACGCGGACGGGGCGCCGGCCTGCGACGACGAGTC
Organism: Vicinamibacterales bacterium; assembly: GCA_035571855.1. GTDB lineage: Bacteria > Acidobacteriota > Vicinamibacteria > Vicinamibacterales > CAVVIG01 > DATNBT01. Next base: position 2,390 of record DATNBT010000139.1, on the reverse strand, counting down.
GGCGATGCTGTTGGCGATTGCCGCCACGTACCGGCCGAAGCTGGCCGTCACGGCCCAGTCGCCGTTCCCCTTCGGGTCCCACACCACGCCGACACGCGGGCTGAAGGCGCTGTCCTTGACCGTCAGGTTGCCCATGGCGTCGACGCCATGGTTCTTGTCGAAGCGGAGGCCGAGGTTGAACGTGACGTTGTTGTTCCAGCGCAGGTTGTCGTTCACGAACAGCGAGTGCGTGCGGAACGCCGTGCCCGAGCTGCTGAGGCCGATCGGATCGTATTCGAGCACCGTGCGGTTGGCGCCGGTCGTATCCCACTTCGGATAGATCGTCGTGCCGCGCACGATCGTCGTCGTCCCGATGACGCGATAGCTGCTGCCCGACTGGTAGTTGTCCGAGACGCGGATGTCGTCGAACGTGTCGTATCCGAACACGATGTTGTGCGAGCCCGAGCCCTTGCGCGACAGGAAGTAGTTGCCCTTCAGGTACAGGTCGTTGTTGTCGCGCTGCTCGTCGCGGCAGACGCCGCAGAACGTCGAGACCCAGTACCGCGTGCCGTTGATCAGGTCGCGCACCAGCGTGCCGTTGATCAGGTCCTGCGTCGGCGCGCCGATGCCGTGCGACGTCGAGTGGCGGATCGTGCCGCGCGCTTCGAGGAAGAACGTCGACGACAGCACGCCGTTGTAGTTGAGCGCCGTCAGATCCTGCGGCAGCTTCGCGGTGTAGAGGCTCGACGTGTCCATCACGTTGAACTGGTTCGCGTTGATCTGATCGCGGAGGATCTTCGTGAAGGCGCCCTGGAAACGGTGGTTCGAGTTGACCGAGTACGTCAGCTTGCCTTCGTACCGCTTCTGGTTGTCGGTGAACGTGTAGGGAATGTTCGTGATGAAGAGCTGGCGCGTCGAGTCCTGGCTCGTCAGACGGCCCGCCGTGAAGAACCACAGGTGATCCTTGAGGATCGGCCCGCCGACCGTGTACTCGTACGTCGGAATCACCACATTCGAGCGCGTGTCGCGCGGGTACCGCGCGCCGTCGCCGCACGCTTCGTTCGCGAGGAGACCGCAGGCCGCGACCGAGCTCGGCACGGTGGCCGTGCGATTGCCGGGGACGGCCGCGCCCGCGGGCATCAGCGTGTAGCCGCGCCAGTTGTCGTTGTTCAGCGTGTCGCGGAACGATCCGGAGAACGTGTTGCCGCCCGACTTGGTGATGACGTTGATGACGCCGCCGCTGAAGCGGCCGTACTCGGCCGAGATGCCGGCCGAGGCGACCGTCGTTTCCTGAACCGCGTCCTCGATGTAGAGCGCGTTGGCCTGACCGCGGATGTTCTCGTTCACGGTCACGCCGTTGATCATGTAGAGCGACTCGAACGACGGCGCGCCCGCGATCGAATACGCAATGCCGCCCGACGTCGTCGGGCCGGTCGGATGGACGTTCGGCGCGAGCAGGAGGACGGCGTCGAGGCCGCGGTTGGTCGGCAGCTCGGAGATCAGATCCTGCTTGAAGTTGGTCGCCACCTGCGAGGTCTGCGTCAGCACGTCGGCCGCGCGGCCGACGACGTTCACCGTCTCACTGACCGCGGCGGGGCCCATGCTCGCGTCGATCGGCAGAGTCTGCGTCGGAGCGAGCGTCGCCGTCTTGGTGACGGTCTGGAAGCCGCTCAGCTCGAACGTCAGTGTGTATGTGCCCGACGGCAGCAGCGACAGGACGTAGTCGCCGTTTTCCGACGTGACCACCGTGCGGACGCCCTGCAGGTTGGGTGACGCGGCGTTCACGGTCACGCCCGGCAGGGCGAGGCCCTGCGAGTCGGCAACGTGGCCCGAAATCGTGCCGTTGGTGGTTTGCGCCGACGCCAGCGTGGCGACGGCGAAGAGCGCGACCGCGATCAGCAGCCACGTTCTCAGAAATCTCATACACATCCTCCTGAAAACCGCGAAATTGTCCTTGACTGAACCTTTATTGCACCAGAAAACGCCGGGGACTCGTTGACCGAATGCGCCTTAAGTCATTGAAACAGTGACGAATAATCCAATCGCTTGGATTATTCGTCGGACTGATTCCCTTCAACGTCGGCTTATCGGTCGACCTCGGCCGTTTCCTTAGAACCCGAGCTGCACGCCGATGCGTGCGATGCGTGGGCTGAGGTTCTGGGCGACGGCGTTGAAGCCGGTCGAACCCGTCGCGGTGATGTTGCCGTTGCGGACGAGGACGGTGTTGGCGTTGAACAGGTTGAAGACGTCGAACATCCCGCGGATCGTGGCCCCGGCGATTTTGAAGTCGCGCGCGACCCTGAAGTCGGTGTCCCACACGTCGTCGTAGCGGATGTAATCGATGGTCGGCGAGACGAGCACGTTGAGCGTGGAGTCGGAGCCGAGGGCCGCCGTCGAGCCCGGACGGAACA
>DATNBT010000138.1:0-9349 GCA_035571855.1 Vicinamibacterales bacterium | reverse complement strand
TCGCATCGCGCATGGTCTTGGCATGCGCTCGAACGTGACAATGCTATACGGCCACATCGAGACGTTCGAGGAGCGCGTCGATCACATGCTGAGGACGCGCGCGCTGCAGGACGAGACCGGCGGCGTGCAGGCCTTCATCCCGCTCGCGTTTCATCCCGACAACAACCAGATGCGGAAGCTGCCCGCGCCGAGCGCGGCCGAGACGCTGCGCGTGCACGCCGTCTCGCGGCTGATGCTCGACAACATCGATCACATCAAGGCGTTCTGGGTGGCGACCGGCGTCGAGGTGGCGCAGACGGCGCTGTGGTTCGGCGCCGACGACCTCGACGGCACCGTGCAGGAAGAGAAGATCTATCACATGGCCGGCTCGACGGTTCCGGAGGCCATGACGACCCGCGAGATATCCCGCCTGATCCGCGCCGCCGGCCGGGAACCCGTGGAGCGGGACACCTTCTATAACGTCGTCGCCCACGCCTGACGTCCGGCTCAAGCCGGACGCTACGAACGTCTATATAATTAAAGTTTGGACGTATGAGCACGATGCTTCCTGTCCTGACGGCGTACGAGAAGGAACATCTCTCCGAGCGGCAACCGCTGCCTGAGCGGTATCTCGGCCTGTCCGACGAAGAGATGGACGCGCGGATTGCCGCGGCGCGCCAGGCGCTCGGCAAGCGCCTGATCATCCTGGGGCATCACTACCAGCGCGACGAAGTCATCAGGTTCGCCGACTACACCGGCGATTCGTACAAGCTCGCCGGCGAAATCGCGAAACATCCCGAGGCCGAGTTCATCATCTTCTGCGGCGTCCACTTCATGGCCGAGAGCGCCGACGTGCTGAGCTCGCCGGCGCAGCGGGTCATCCTGCCGGACCTCGCGGCCGGCTGCTCGATGGCCGACATGGCCGCGCCCGAGCAGCTCGAGATGTGCTGGGCGGATCTTCAGCAGATGGGGATCTCGTCCGTCGTGCCGGTCACCTACATCAACTCCGCGGCGTCGATTAAAGCCTTCGTCGGCGAACGCGGCGGCGTCGTCTGCACCTCGTCGAACGCGGCGGCCACGCTCAAGTGGGCGTGGGAGCGGGGCGAGCGCATTCTCTTCCTTCCCGATCAGCATCTCGGCCGCAACACCGCGTACAAGATGGGCGTCCCGCTCGACGACATGGTCGTGTGGGACCCGAACGAGATCTTCGGCGGCCTCGATCCCGATCAGGTGAAGAAGGCGCGGATCATTCTCTGGAAGGGCCACTGCTCGGTCCACACGCGCTTCACCGTGCGGCAGATCGAACAGCTGCGCGCGCAGCATCCCGGCATCCGCGTGATCGTCCATCCCGAAGTGCCGTGGGACGTCGTGCAGGCGGCCGACGACTCCGGCTCGACCGAATACATCATCAGACAGGTGAAGAACAGCCCCGCCGGTTCGATCTGGGCGGTCGGCACCGAGATTCACCTCGTCAACCGCCTCGCGCGCGACGTCGCGCCCGGGCGCACCGTCCACTCGCTCGATCAGTTCGGCTGCCTCTGCTCGACGATGTTCCGCGTGTCGCCGAACCATCTGCTGTGGACGCTCGAAGGACTCGTGGCCGGCGACGTGCATAACCGCATCGTCGTCCCCGACGCCCAGAAGCACTGGACGAAAGTCGCACTCGACCGAATGCTCTCGATTCGCTAGGAGGCCCGATGGCTTTTACACTCCCCCCGCTCCCGTACCCGTCCGACGCGCTCGAACCCCACATCGACAAGCAGACCATGGAGATTCATCACGGCAAGCATCACAACGCCTACGTGACGAATCTGAACGCGGCGCTCGAGAAGGCGCCCGAACTGCAGTCGAAGAGCCTTGAAGATCTCGTGAAGGGCATCAACAGCGTGCCCGAATCGGTGCGCACCGCCGTGCGCAACAACGCCGGCGGCCACATCAACCACTCGATGTTCTGGCAGATCATGGGACCGAAGGCCGGCGGCGCGCCGACCGGCGCGATCGCGGACGCGATCAACAGCTCGTTCGGCAGCTTCGACAAGCTGAAGGAGCAGTTCAAGGCCGCCGCGGCGGGCAGGTTCGGCAGCGGCTGGGCGTGGGTCGTCGACAACGGCGGCAAGCTCGTCGTCGAGAGCACGCCGAACCAGGACAACCCGATGATGGACGGCAAGAAGCCGGTCTTCGGCATCGACGTGTGGGAACACGCGTACTACCTGAAGTACCAGAACCGCCGTCCCGACTACATCGACGCCTGGTGGAATGTCGTCAACTGGGCGGAGATCAACAAGCGACTGCGCTAGTTGGTTCTCTTTCTCTTCCTCACGCATTTAGCAGTAGGGATCGCCTTCACGCTCGTCTTCGTTTCGCGCGAAGCGGGCGTGAAGTTCTTCCGGTTCAACGCAGGGACGGCGGCGCTGCTCGTGGTGGCGGCGTTCGCGTTCCGCCCGCCGGAGGCCTCGGCGAGCCTGGCGGGAAAGATCGGGGTCGACGCGATCGTCGTGTTCGAAGCGGCGCTCGTCCTGTACTGGCTGACGGTGGGACGCGTGCTCGCATCCATTCGCCCGGCGATCGTCGCGGCGTCCATCGCGGCCGGCGCCGTCGCGCTGCTGGGCCAGTCGATCGCCATCACGCCGGCCAACATCCTCCTGCAGATGTTCACCGTGCTGAGCTTCTTCAGCTCCGCGGTGCTGCTCGGCGGCGCGTGCACGGCGATGATTCTCGGCCACTGGTACCTCGTGATCCCGTCGATGCAGGTGTCGCATCTGCAGTCGATCGTCAAGGTCCACATGGCGTCGATGGTCGTCCGCGTGGTCGTCGTCGGCGCGGTCGTGACGTTCGCCATCGTCAGCTGGGAGCCGGGGCTCGGCCCGAGCTTCAGCCGCTACATCTTCTCGATCGCCGGCATCTTCTTCTGGCAGCGGATTCTCTTCGGGCTGGCGGGGCCGGCCGTCCTGTCGTACCTGACGTGGGAAACGGCGAAAATCCGGTCGACGCAGTCGGCGACCGGCATTCTCTACGTGGACTTCTTCACCGTCGTGGTCGGCGAGGTGCTGGCGAAGTATCTGCTTCTCGCCACCAAGGTCGCGGTTTAGCCGTAGTACACTGATGTTTTCGTCCGCGCGCGCGGACGAGCTGACGGATTGCACCGCGGCTCGGACCCTGTGCAATTTCAGCCTATGAACCGAGTCAGGGCCGGAAGGCAGCAGCTCTAAGTAGATCCTGACATGTGCCGCAGGTCATCCGGGCCGCGGTGGAATTCGTCAGCCACGTGTTTCGTCGCTCGTGTTGGTAGTGTCCGGCTTTAGCCGGACCATCACAATGTCCTATCAGGTCATCGCGCGAAAATGGCGGCCGCAGCGGTTCGACGACGTGGTCGGACAGCAGGCGGTCACGCGTACGCTGCGCAACGCGATCGACAGCAAGCGGCTCGCGCAGGCGTTCGTGTTCGCCGGCCCGCGCGGCGTCGGCAAGACGACGACGGCGCGCATCCTGTCGCGCGCGCTGAACTGCGAGAAGGGACCGACGTCCGACCCGTGCGGGGAGTGCGACGCGTGCGTCGAGATCGCGCAGGGCCGCGACATGGACGTCATCGAGATCGACGCCGCGACGCACACGGGCGTGGACAACGTGCGCGAGGTGATCATCGCGGGCCTCGGCATCATGCCGGTGCGCAACCGCTACAAGGTGTTCATCATCGACGAAGTCCACCAGCTCTCGTCGGGCTCGTTCAACGCGCTGCTCAAGTCCATCGAAGAGCCGCCGCCCCACGTCGTCTTCATGATGGCGACGACCGAGCTCGACAAGATTCCCGAGACGGTGCTGTCGCGGTCGCAGGTGTACGAGTTCCGGACGATCAGCAGCAAGGCCATCGCGGGGCAGCTGCGGACGATCGTGGACGCCGAGCAGATCGCGGTCGACGAGGCGTCGCTGCAGCTGATCGCGCGCGACGCCGACGGCAGCATGCGCGACGCGCAGAGCAAGCTCGATCAGGTCATCGCGTTCACCGGCAAGACCATCTCCCTCGAAGACGTGTCCACGGTGCTCGGCCTCGTCGGGCGCGAGCTCCTGCTCGACGCGTTCACGGCCGTCGCCGCCGAAAACGCGTCCGCGGCGTTCGACATCGCCGGCCGCGCCGTCGAGCTCGGCTACGATCTGCGCGCGGTCTGCCGCGAGCTCGCGCGGATGACGCGCGACCTGCTGGTGCTCTCGCTCGATCCGTCGCGGGCGGCCGATCCTGAAATCGCCGCCGAGTCCGAACGCGATCGCCTGCTGCAGCTGGCGAAACAGTTCTCGCGCGAGGATCTGCTGCGCGCGTTCGACGTGTGGACGAGAGCCGAGGGGGACATTCGCACGGCCGCCCAGCCGCGCTATCACCTCGAGATGGCGCTGCTGCGCTGGATCCACCTGCGCAAGCTGAAGCCGATTGAGGATCTGATCGCGGGCGGAGGGCAGGCCCTTCCCGCCTCCGCGCCGGGCGCTGCGGCGGGCAAGTCAGGGCCGCGGCCTCCCGCGCCCGCGCAGGCCAGGCCGGCGGCTGCGCCGCCTGTGGTGAAGACGGCGCCGCCGGGACCGCCGGCCGGCAACACGTCGTTCAAAGACGCGTTCCTCGCCGAGATCCGGAAGAACAAGGTCGCGCTCTACAACATGGTCGTCGCGCAGGCGCAGAAGATCGAGATCGCCGACGATCGGATCGTGTTTACCTTCAGCGCGACGCAGAAGCACCTGCGCGACTCGGTGGACCAGAACAAGAGCTGGCTCGAGTCGATGGCGCTGCAGGCGGGCGGACGGAAAATCGCGGTGAGCGCGGTGCAGGACGGATCCACGGCGGCCACCGGTCTCCAGTCCCCGGTCTCCGGTCCACAGTCGAGTTCCGAGCCGGCTCAACCCGACAGGAAATCCGCCTTGAAAGAGCAGGCGCTGGCGGACAAGGGCGTGCAGGCGATGCTCGAAGTTTTCCCCGCGGAAATCCGCGACGTAGAGGAAATGTGAACATCCAGAACATGATGAAGCAGGCGCAGCAGATGCAGGAGCGCCTGCAGAAGCAGATGGCCGAACTGCGCGTCGAGGCCACGGCCGGCGGCGGCATGGTCACGGTCGTCGTCAACGGCGCGAAGCAGCTGCAGTCGATCAAAATCGATCCCGAGGTCGTCAGCAAGGAGGACGTCGAGATGCTGCAGGATCTGATTCTTGCGGCCGTGAACGACGCGCAGCGCAAAGCCGACGAGGAAATGCAGAAGACGATGGGCGGCATGATGGGGGGCCTGAAGATCCCGGGATTGTAGAATCTGGTGATCCCGTAATCTGGTAATTGATGTCTCTCCCTGACCCTTTAATTCGACTGATCGAAGAGCTGCAGCGGCTGCCGGGCATCGGGCCCAAGGGCGCGCAGCGTCTCGCGTTTCATCTCCTCCGAACCCCGCGCGAGCAGACCGAGCGTCTCGTCGAGGCCGTCCGCGACGTGAAAGAGCGCGTGACCTACTGCTCGATCTGCAACAACATCACCGACGCGGACCCGTGCCTCTTCTGCAGCAACGAGGACCGCGACCAGCACCTGATCTGCGTCGTCGAAGAGCCGCAGAACATCACGGCGATCGAGAAGACCCGCGAGTTCAAGGGCCTGTATCACGTGCTGATGGGCGCGCTCTCGCCGCTGCAGGGCGTCGGCCCCGACGACCTGAAGATCAAAGGCCTCCTGACGCGGCTGACCAACGGCGTCACGGAAGTGATTCTCGCGACCAACCCGAACGTCGACGGCGAGTACACGGCTGTCTACCTCGCGCGGCTGCTGAAGCCGCTCGGCGTGAAGGTGACGCGCATCGCCATGGGCCTGCCGGTCGGCAGCGATCTCGACTACGCCGACGAAATCACGATGCACCGCGCGCTCGAAGGACGGCGGGAGGTTTAGTGTTGCCGGTCACACTGCAGTTGCCCGCGGCCATCGTCCTCGTGCTCGGCGGCGCCGTCGCCTGCTTCGCCGGCTATCGCCTGTTCCGCGTCGTCCTCGCGATCTACGGATTCATTCTCGGCGCGATGCTCGCCAGCTCGGTGATGGGCATCAGCAACCACGCGGGAATGATCATCGCCGCGGTCGTCGGCGGCGTCATCGGTGCGCTCCTGTTCACCTTCGCGTACTACGTCTGCATCGGGCTCATCGGCGCGGGGATGGGCACGTTCCTGCTGCACGTCGTGTGGGATTACATGAAGGCGACCGAGCCGACCACCGCGGCGGTCATCGTCGCGTCGGTCGCGGGCGCAATCATCGCCATGATTCTTCAGCGGTACGTGATCATCGTGTCCACGTCGTTCTCAGGCGCGTGGACGATCATCGTCGGCGCGCTGGCGATGTTCGGCAACCGCGCCGCGGAGCGCGCGGCGGCCGCCGGCAACGTGTGGATTCTGTATCCGTTCACGCCGGCGCCGGGTCAGCGGTGGGTGGTGGTCGTCTGGTTCGTGCTCGGGCTGTTCGGCCTGGGCGTGCAGACGGGCGTCACCGGCAGGAACAAGTTCTGATGAGCGAGCACCCGTCGCGGCCGCACCCGGGCGAGATGAAGGCGTGCCCGAAGTGCGCGAGCATGATGAAGTTCGAAGAGCGATTCTCGATCGTCTCCGGCGTCGTGACGACCGATCCCGCGTGGGTGTGCCAGAACCCGCAGTGCGCGCACATCGAGCGCGTGCGGATGTGACGCTCGGCTGAAGGATATACGAGGGGTAGTGTCCGCCTTCAGTGTCCGGCGGACCTATCGGCCGTAGAGCAGCATCACCTTGCCGTCGGGCATCGTGATCCGCTGCAGCCGCAGCACCTTTTCTCCATTCGAGAACTGATAGCCGCTCCCGGTGATGGTGTCGCCGACTTTCAGCGACGTCTTGTGCCAGCCGTTCGCTTCCATCCGGTTCGTGCTCGGCCCGCCGACCTGCCATTTCTCGATCCTGCCGTCCGCGTTGACGACGTCGAGGTCGACCATCACGTGCGGGTTGCCCCAGTTGTAGCCGCGGACCGTGCCGGTGACCGTGACTTCTTTCGAGAAGTCGACCGGCCACGAGTGGTGCGCGGACAGCGATGCGGCTCCGGCGACGACCACGGCGCCTGCGAGCAGAAGGGACCTCATTCGTCACGTCCTTTCAGGCGAATCGGCAGAAGCCGGCGAAGCCTGGGTTCGCGCAAGTATAGGCCGAGCCAGGCGAGCAGGCAGGTCGTCAGCGGCACGAGCGGCGGACGGAACTCGCCGATGCGGACGTAGGAGGCGAGCGCGCCGCCGAGATACGCCGTCAGCAGCACCACGCCGAGCAGCGCGGTCTGTGGAATGAGATACAGGACGACGAACGCGATCTGCAGCGTGGCGACGCCGGCGATCTCGGTCATCGGCCAGCCGATCCGCGTCCACTCCCGGACGTAGAACGGGCTGTGGGTCAGCTTCCAGCGCGCGCTCGTGAGGCAGATCAACACCGGCGCGAGCGAGATGAGGCGCCCGGTCCAGACGATCCATTTCTTCATAGGGGCGCATCTTAATAGAATGCGCGCGGGATGTCTGTGTCTTCCGGCGGGGTGCCGTTCCACGAACACCTGGAGCTCCTCCAGCTCTTTCTGCGCCGCCGCGGCGACATCGTCGAACGCATTCAGGCCGCGCTCAAGCCGCAGGGGCCGCCTGTTGAAGACTGTTTCTTCGCGATCGCGCGCCATCAATCGCGCCTGCGAGGACAGCTCGAAGCCGCGCACTGGGGAAGCGGCTTCAGGCCGCGCGATTTGCCGGGACTCTACAACGGGCTCGCCGATCCGGGGGAGATGACGGTCCGCGCGTTTCACCTGTGGCAGCAGACGCGATGGCCGGGCCGCAATGGACGCGTGCACTACGCGCACACGCTGTTCAATCTGTACGTCATCCGGTGCCTGGAATTCCTGAGCGTGCGGCTGTGGGACGGAGGCTCGAGCGAATCCGGAGATCGTCTCGCCGCGCTTCAACGCGTCCTGGATGACCTGTGGCGGACGACGCCCGGGGATCAGCCGGTGTTCGTGCGCGATGCGCGATGGCTGGTTCAGCTGGCGCAGAGCCCGGCGACGGACAATCTGGGCGCGTACTTCGACGTCGCGCGGATGATCGCGGAGAGCTTTTCCGTCGACGATCGTCTCGTCATCCACAAGGCCGGCGTCTGCATGGCCGCGGGCCATCTCCGTTCGCAAACGCGCCACTACGCGACGACACGCGAGCTCGCGTTCGATGACGAGCGCCTGCGGCTGCAGACGCGCACGACGAACGCGCTGGACTTCGCGCTGCTGATCCAGGAGCTCGTGCCGCTCATCGAAGCGTACGAGCGCGCGTGCGAGGCCGGCGATCGTCAGACGAGACTCGAGCTGGCCGGAGTCATCTGCCAGGGCGTGTCGCCGGATCCGGAGCTGTTCCTGAATCGTGTCGACCTGCTGGGAACGTACAGCATGCACGAGGAGCTGTTCATCGCAGTAGACGGCGACGGCCGCGCCGCGTACACGCCGATGGGCGAGCGGCACGTCCGGCTGTTCGAGGAGTACAGGACGCGGATGGGTCGCGCGGCGGATTCGCTGCGGGATGATTGCCAGCACTTCCGTCCGCGCGCCGGCGCGTATTCGCCGTACGGCGCGTTGTACGGGTTCTCGTCGCATCTGCTCGAGCACATGGCGCTCAAGGCGCTGCAGCCGGAGGCGACGACACGTTTCAGCATGGAGGACGTGTTCGTCGACGGCGACGCGGCGAAGCTCGCGTGGGTGAACGGCTGGCGGCAGCTGCCGCACATCGCGCCGGCAGTCGCGAAGCAGTTCGATTACCCGCAGCAGTTCGCCGAAGACATGTTCGGCCGCGTCGAGCGTGCGCTCCAGCGCACGGCGCCGCTGCCCACGGGCCGTCTCGTCATCGCGTCGGAAGGCGATGTGCAGGCGCATCCGTACGACGAGCGGCAGCTTCTGAGCGACCGACACGAAGGAAAATGCCTGGTGAGTTACAGGACGGCGGACGGCTGGGCGGCGATCGGCAAGGGGATCCTCACGGAAATTCTGGCCGCTGGACGCGACGCGACGGCCGCCGGCCTGCCGCCGGCAGCCGCCGACGTGTTGAAGTTGATGCTTCTAAAACGCTAGTATTAAAGGTCGCATTTGCCCCCGCAGGGGCGACAGTCCAACCCGAGTTCCTCAGTAGCTCAACGGCAGAGCATCCGGCTGTTAACCGGAGGGTTGCTGGTTCGAATCCAGCCTGAGGAGCCAACTTCCTTAGTGTAAGTTCTCAGGGCTTCGGTAGCACTTCAGCTCTCGTTTTTTCAAACAGTCGCTCGTACGGGGTTTGGCCGTCCAAGGCACCGTGCGGGCGATGGTAATTGTAGTAGTCCTCCCACTCGCGCAGTTTCTCGTTGA
>DATNBT010000137.1:0-2950 GCA_035571855.1 Vicinamibacterales bacterium | reverse complement strand
ATCTGGCTCGCCGGCACACGGCAGTTGTCGAAAATCACTTCCGTCGTCTCGCTCGCGCGCATGCCGAGCTTGTCTTCTTTCTTTCCGGCGCTCATGCCGGGCGTTCCGCGCTCGACGACGAACGCCGAAATGCCCTTCGATCCCGCCGCGCGGTCGGTGACGGCCATGACGACGATGATGTGCGCGGAGGCGCCGTGGGTGATGAAGTGCTTCGAGCCGTTGAGGACCCACGAGTCGCCGGACTTCGTCGCGGTCGTGCGCATGCCGGCGGCGTCGCTGCCGGAGCTCGCCTCGGTCAGCCCCCACGCGCCGATCTTCTCGCCGCTCGCGAGCGGCTTCAGGTACTTCTGCTTCTGCTCGCGGCTGCCGAACATCGCGAGGTGCGCGGAGCCGAGGCCGTTGTGCGCGGCGACCGAGAGAGAGACGGACGGGTCGACGCGCGCGAGCTCCTCGATGCAGATGCAGTAATCGAGCGCCGACATCGCCGAACCGCCGTACTCCTCAGGCCATTGGATGCCGAGCAGGCCGAGCCCGGCCAGCTTCGGCACCAGCTCGATCGGGAAATGCTGCGCTTCGTCCCACTCGCGGACGTGCGGGCGGATTTCCGTGTCCGCGAACTCCCGGACGGTACGCCGGAGGAGCTGCTGCTCCTCGGTCAGGCGGAAATCCATCGTCTGAAAAACGATATCATGAGCGCATGAGACATCTTCGCGCGATCGCGTTCGTCATGTTCGGCCTGCTGGTGCTCACGCCCGCGTCGGCGTACGCGGACGCGACGCTGTTCCTGGGCGCGACCACGTCGCCCGCCAACCGCACCGCGAAAGGGTTTGCGATCGGCGCCGGCCTGCTCTTCCTCGGCTTCGAGTTCGAATACTCCGACACGACCGACGATCTCGCGACGCGCGCGCCGGCGCTCAAGACCGGCATGGGCAACCTGATGCTACAGACGCCGGGATCGTTCTTCGGCATCCAGCCGTACTACACCGTCGGCGGCGGCGTGTATCACGAGGATCTGGGGACGAACGGATCGCTGGCCGACAACACCGGGTTCGGCATGAACACCGGCGGCGGCGTGAAGATCAATCTGCTCGGGCCGATCCGGCTGCGCGTGGACTATCGGGTGTTTTCGCTGAAGAACGGTGCGCTGGTGTCGCCAGCGCACCGCGTGTATGCGGGAATCAATCTGAAGTTCTAGGTCCGCCTGACGCGGACGCTACTGTCCGAGCTTCAGGGTCGTCGTCAGGTTCACGAAGTTCTGGCCCGACGCGAACGAGTCCGCGTACTGCTTGAAGATCGTGTTCACGTCCTGCGGGAAGCCTTCGGCGAGGATCGTCGACACGGTGTAGTCGGCGTCCTTGACCACGGGATCGATGATGAAGACGTAGAGCACGCTGCCGTTGGCGCCGGGCTCGGCGGCCTTCAGGATCTTCCAGCTCGCGGCCTGCGCCTTGCGCTCGGGCTTGTCGCTCTTGTTCAGCGCTTCCTTCAGCTTCCCCATGACCGCTTCGAAATCCGCGGTCTTGTCCGCTTTGATGAAATTGAGGATCAGACCAGCGTCGCCCGTGAAGACGCGTTTGGCCGGCGCGGCGGCGGCTTGCTGCGCGGGCGGTGTGGCCTGCTGCGCGTGAACCGAGGTTGCTGCCAACATTCCCACGACCACCCCAACGGCAATCCGAAACATCTGCGGCCTCCTTACGATTAGCTTACTGAAAGGCGCTAACTCTACCGTACTCTCCTACACGAAAACAGCCATGACCTCGTTTGCGAGGAGCATGCCAGCTCGAGTGAGGGCCAGCCGCCCCGCCTCGTGCCGGAGCAAGCCCGCGTCGACGAAGCGAGCCAGATCGACTCCGTATTTTTCCGAGACATCCACGCCGTACCGCGCGCGGATCATCGCCAAATCGATACCCCTGGTCAGCCTGAGGCCGGTGAACAGCACGTCGCCGAGGTGCTCTTCGGCGGTCATCCGGCGGACGTCCGAGGCGACCGGCAGCCCGCGCGCGACGCGGTCGATGTACTCGTCGATGCCGGACACGTTCTTCGTGCGTACGCCGCCGGCCGTGCCGTGGGCGCCGCAGCCAAATCCCAGCCACTCCCCGTCGGTCCAGTACTTCAGGTTGTGCCGCGAGGCGCGTCCGGGGCGGGCGACGTTGGAAATCTCGTACTGCTCGTAGCCCGCCGCTTCCAGCCGCTCCATCGCCGCCACGTACATCGCCGCCGCGTCGTCATCGGGCGCCTGCGACCACTTCGCGCGCGCCATGTCGTCTTTGAGCGGCGCGTTCGGATAGACCTCGAGCAGATACAGCGACAGGTGGTCCGGACCGCACTCAATCGCGGCGTCCACCGACGCGAGCCACTCGTCGACGCGCTGCTCGGGCAGCCACATCATCAGATCGAGGCTCACGTTGTCGAAGCCCGCGGCCCTCGCTTCGGCCAGCGCGGCACGCGCGCGGCCGGCGTTGTGCAGCCGGGACAGCCGCTGCAGTTCGACATCCCGGAACGATTGGACACCGAAACTCAGCCGATTGACGCCGGCTGTTCGCAGCGCGGCCAGCTTCGCCGGATCGACGCTTTCGGGATTGGCCTCGAGCGTGACTTCCGCGTCCGGTGCGACATCGAAGGCCTGGCGGCACGCGCCGATGACGCGCGCGACCTCCGACGGCTCGAGTAAGGACGGCGTGCCACCGCCGAAGTAAATCGTGTCCGCGGCGCGACCGTGTAGACCGGCCCTTTCAGGGCCGCGGATGTCGCCGAGCAACGCATCGACGTACCGAACCTTCTGGGCCGCGTCGAAGAGACCTCTATTGAAATTGCAGTAGTTGCAGATGGCCGAGCAGAACGGGATGTGGAGGTACAGGCCGAGAGGTTCAGGGTTCACGGTTCAGCGTTCAGCGTTCCGCTAGCTGCCGGCGCGGCCTCCGCTCCACTTCAGGTCACCTTTGCCGTCCTT
>DATNBT010000136.1:0-7017 GCA_035571855.1 Vicinamibacterales bacterium | reverse complement strand
TCGCGCGACGAAGTCATCAGCGCGCTCGAAGGCATTCTCCGGGAACTGCGCAAGAGCCGTTAAGCGTCCTCACGCACGCCAGTGCGCCGCATCGAAGTCGGCGCCGGGCACGCGGACCGCGATGGGATGACTGGCGGGATGCCGCTCGACGGCCACGGGCGGCTGGCCGGCCGCGGGCGGACGCCGCGACACCGTAATCGCAAACGAGACGAGCGCGCCCGGCGAAAGCCCGAGACCGCGTATCGGCACGGCCAGCTCCAGGCTGACGCTCGCGGCGACCTTGGCCCCCGTATAGTTAACATAACATCCATTATCAGACCCATTGGAGGCGGCGGTGATTATGGCGGACGTCGGCTCGAGCACCGCCAGCGTGAACTCGTAGCCCGCCGCCAGTTGCTCCGCCATCGGACTGGGGCCGTCCAGCCGCACGCACAGGTTCCCGCTTCGCGTAAACCCGAACCGCACCGACGCAACGACCGTCGGCGCCGCGTCAATCTGGTGCATCGCGCCCGCCGTGCGGCGCGCGTCGAACCGGCCGGCGCCCAGCCACTCGAAGTAGCTCGTGTCGCGGCCGTCGAGCGTCGGGGTGAGCCAGCCGACTGGCGCCTCGACCTCCTCCGACGGCGCCGCCGTCGTGATGTTGGTGACGAAGAGTTCCTCGGGCACCGGTTCGTGAAGCAACCGGTACGCGTTGCGCAGGTGCCGCCGGAACAGGTCGTCGAACGCCTCGTCGTGATCCGACGAGTGATCGTCGCCGTACCACCAGAACCAGTCGCTGCCTTCCGCGATCAGCACCTCTTCACGGGCGGCCTCCAGCGCCGCCGCGCCGGCCGTCGCCGAGGCGCGGTCGAGCATCGCGCGCGCGTCGGCGACCTGATCCCAGGCCCGCTGGTCGTCGCGATGGCCGATCCAGATGTAGAAGTTCGAGTCGATCCAGGAACCGGGGAAGATCGACGCGAGCGACGGCCCGGACCGCGCGGTGGCCTCCGACATCGTGACAGTCGTCAACTCCGGATGGCGCTCGAGGCGCCGATAGAGGGCGCGAAGGAAAGGCCGGCCTCCGCCCTCGAAATGCTCCCAGGCATTTTCGCCGTCGAGGATGACGGGGATGAGGGCCTCTCCCCCGCCCGTCCGCTCCCGATAGCGCCGCCCGGCGGCCGCGAGCCGGCCGACGAAGTCGTCCGCGGCCGCCTCGGCCTGCCATCCGGAATACACGAACCCGATCAAATCCGACAGCGCGTGGTCCCGGAACACGCAGCTGACCGCGGTGCCGCCGGCCGTCAGCTGATATGGCGTGTACAACCGCTCCGGCTGCTCCAGATTTCCCGATCCGTCCCGGGTGAACGCGATGCCGAGCGTGTTCGCCAGAATCTGCTCATCGGTCGCCATCCACCGGAAGCCGGCCTTCGCCACGAGCGGCGCCATGGCGTCCGACACCGACCCTTCGGACGGCCAGAGGCCCGCCGGCCGCCGGCCAAACAGACGCTCGTGGCACGCGACGGCGCGTTCGAGCTGCAGGCTGGCATCCTCCGGGTGCTGGAAGCGATGCTTCGGCATCGCCGACGCCGGATGCGTACGGAGGTAGATGTCCGTGTCGCACAGCAGCGGAAGAATCGGATGGTAGAACGGCGACGTGGACACTTCGATCTGGCCGCGCGCCACGCCGTCGCGGTACTCCGGAATCACCCGGTTCAGGATCTCGAGCTCCACGGCGCGCAGTGTCTGTTTGTCGTCTTCGGAGAACTGCCGCCCCTTCGCCACGAGCCGCCGGATCCGCTCGTCGGCATCCAGATAGAACGGGTCGACCCAGGCGATCTTGTGCCACACCTGCAGGTCGCGAAGGTCGTCGACTGAGAACAGCACCCGGCTTCCCCGCTTTTCGAGCAGCTCCCGGTAACGGGGATAGACGTCGATCATCCGCTGGCGCTGCGCGTGAAAGAAGTTCTCGAGGATGAACGCGACATCGGACTCGGTGAGCGCGTCGGCGGGCTTGAGGCTGAGTTCCAGAAACGGATCGCGGGCCCGTTCTCCGGCGAACGCTTCGAGCTGCACCAGCAGCGACGGCACGAGGTTGAACGTGACCTTCACGCCCGGGAACTCACGCAGGAGCGCCGCCATCCCGTAGTAGTCCTTCAGCGCGTGCAGCCGCACCCACGGCAGGATGTGTTCGCGCGTGACGAGATCCTCGTAGTACGGCTGGTGCATGTGCCACAGGAGGGCGACGCGGGTCATACGTTGTAGTCTAGTGGGAGCCGATGAGAATCTTCGACCGGTACGTCGTGCGCGAGGTCGCGCTGCCGTTCCTGCTGTCCCTGGTGCTGCTGACGTTCCTGCTCACCATTCAGCCGTTCCTCAAACAGGGCTACCCGATCATCGCGCAGGGCGTGGACGTCTGGATCATCCTGAAAGTCGTCGTCCTGCTTCTGCCCCAGGCGCTCTCAATCAGCATTCCGATGTCAGTGCTGCTCGGCCTGCTGATCGCCCTGGGGCGCCTGTCCGGCGACCGCGAGTTCGTGGCGATGCAGGCCTGCGGCGTCAGCATCTATCAGCTGCTGCGGCCCCTCGTGGCGGTCGCTCTCGTGTCGACCGCGGCCACGGCGTACGTCATGATCGTCGCCCGTCCCGATGCCAATCAGGCGTTCCGGGAAATCATCTTCAAGGAAGTCGCGCAGCGCGTCGAGAACAACATCCGCCCGCGCGTCCTGTTCACCGCCTTTCCCAACCATGTCCTGTACGTGCGCGACGTGGATTCCAGCTCGCACGTCATGCACGACGTGTTCTTCGCGGACAACTCGAAAGGCGGTGTGACGACCCTGAGCTTCGCGCGCGAGGGGCGGTTCCTGATCGACCGCGTGAACCAGGTGGTCCAGCTCCAGCTGACCCGGGGCAACGAGCACATCATGATCGCGTCGCAGCCGGACCAGTACCAGACGAACGAGTTCGATCAGCGCATCCTCACGCTCGATGCGCAGACCGTCTTCAAGCAGGCGCCCGCCCGCGGCACTCCGGAGATGTCCATTCCCGAACTGCGCGCCGTCATCGCGAACACGAAGCCGGTCAACGCGGACGCCATCGCCGCGCGCGCCGACGCGCAGATCATGCTGCAGAACAATTTCGCGATCCCCTTTGCGTGCTGCGTGCTGGCGCTCGTCGCCCTGGCGCTCGGCGTCAGCAACCGCAAGGACGGCATGCTGGCCAGCTTCGCCATCGGGTTCATGGTCGTCTTCGCGTATTACGTGCTGCTGTTCGGCGCCCGCGCCGTGGCGACCGGCGGCAGGCTCAGCGGCAACATCGCGCCCTGGATCTCCCCCGTCGTCATCGGCATCGTCGGCGTGGCGTTGACGATCTGGCGCGCGAAGTCCACGGACCGCCCGCCGTTCATCGCCTGGACGATGAAGTTCGCGCGGCAGAGCGAGCACGACGCGGACACCGGCGATTCCCGCGCCTCGACGATGTTCGCGCGGACGCCGGTCACGATCCCGTTCGTGAAGATCCTCGACATGTACACCTCGCGGCAGTACATCCAGGTCTTCCTGCTGTCGGTATTCTCGGCGCTGGGGATCTTCTACATCTCGACGTTCATCGATCTCGCGCCCAAGTTGTTCCGCGGTTCGGCGACGATGCCGATGCTGCTGCGGTTCCTGTACTACACGACGCCGCAGTATCTCTACTACATCATCCCGATCGCGGTGCTCGTCTCGACGCTCGTCACGATCGGCGTCATGACGAAGAACAGCGAGCTCGTCGTGATGAAGGCGTGCGGCATGAGCCTGTACCGCGCATCCACGCCGCTCGTGCTGTTCTCGATCGCCGCAGGCGCCGCCCTGTTCGGGATGCAGGAACTGGTGCTCGAGCCCGCGAACCATCGCGCCGAGCGGCTGGAAGGCGTCATTCGCGGCTATCCGTCGCAGGAGCCGAGCTCCATCAACGTCTGGCTGGCGAGCGACAACGGCGACATCTACCATTACGACCTGTTCGACCCGGCATCCGACGCGTTCACGCGATTCTCGCGATACCACATCGATCGGCGCGCGTGGAGATTGTCGGAGACGACGTTCGCCGACCGGATTGCCCGCCCGCTGCCGTCGGCCGAGCCGCGCTTCCGCGACTGGACCGCCGAGCGCGGGTGGACGCGTACGCTCACGACGGCGCCGGTCGCGGGCGGCGTCAAGACGAGCGTCGCGTTTACGCCGTTCGCGACGCAGCCGATGACGCTCGAGGCGCCGGACTACTTCAAGGCGGAACAGCCGGAGCCCGAGAAGATGAGCTTCCGCCAGCTCCGGGCGTACATCCAGCAGCTGCGTGCGAGCGGCTTCAACACGGTCTCGGCGCTCGTCCAGCTGCATCGAAAAGTCGCGTTCCCGTTTGCGGCGGTGATCATGGCGTTGCTGGCGGTGCCGTTCGCCGTCACCACCGGACGCCGCGGCGCGATGTACGGCATCGGCATCGGCATCGCGCTGTCGATCGCGTACTGGGTGACGCTGAACGTATTCAGCGCGCTCGGCGAGGGCGGCGTGATGACGCCGACACTGGCGGCGTGGTCGGCGAACATTCTCTTCGGCGCCGCCGCCCTCTACATGATCCTGACGGTCAGGACCTGATCAGTCTTCGAGCCTCGGGGCGCCGATCCACAGGCGCCCAGAGGTCCCCGGCTTCGTGTTGACCGTGTCGACGACGAACAGGATGTTGCGGACGCTCGCGAGCGGCGGGCGGTACGTGTCGGCATCCCCTACCGGCGTGAACTCGTCGAAAAAGATCGTGTGCGACTGGTTGAAGGTGTCCACGTACACGGACCGCTGCCAGCGTCCCTTCTCGGTCTGCAGTTGCACCGACACACGCATCGGCCGCTCGGCCCGCGCGTCGAAGCTGAGCCGCTTCGTCGTCGCAATGAGCGTCGGCGCGGAGACCTGCAGCGCGGCATATTGATTCGCCGAGGCGCCGCCGGAGAGGCCGAACCTGAAGCGCAGGATGTGATCGCCACCGAGCTGCGGGACGACATCGACCGCCGACAGCGACGTCGGATCGTTCACCGCGTGCCACGACGCTTCTGAATCGCCGGTCAGCAGCGGATGCGAATCCGCCGCGGGCGGTCGCCCGGGCTGCGGCGGCAGGACGTCGGTGCCTCTGACGTAGATCGCGTTGCTGGTGATCCAGGGAGTGCCCTCGCGCGGCGCCCGCGGCCGGATCTCCACCCAGAACACGCCCGGACCTTCCGGCGCGGTCATGGTGAATTCGCGTTCGCTCGCGTTGGTCGCAAACGGGGTGACGCCGTTCCAGATGACGGTCGTGTATCCCTCCGGCGCGTTGCTCCGGACGTGCAGCGTCAATGGACCGGACGAGGTGAGCTGATCGCCAGGGCGGACCGTTCCGAGCGCGTTGCTGGCCGTGAACTCGAAAGCGGGCGGCGTCGCGATGCCGTCGACGACGTTGTATAGATGTCCCGCCCGGATGCCCCGCATGATCATCGCCGAGTCCACCGCGGCGTTCCCCGTCAGCGCACGTTCGGTGCGGACGTGCACGGACAGCGCTCGAAACGCCGCCTCATAGCCCGGCACGGGAACGGCGACGCGTGCGGTAATCGGATCGCTCGCGCGCCACGCGATCTGCGCGTGCGCGTCGGAGCCCGCGAGCGTCACCACGTGCCGGCGCGATGCGAGCGCGTTCCACCTGAAGAAGACCGTCGAGCGTGCGATCAGACTGGCGATCGATTCCGCCGGACGCACGGGATACGTCAGCAGCCTGACGAGCAGGCCGGCTTTCGATCGCCACGGCGCATCCGTCACCCGGCGCCGCCAGGCGGTATCGAGGTTCGCGATCTCCACCGCGTCGAAGGGCGCGGTCCAGTCGTGCCACCGAAGCTCGTCCTTCGGCGAGTCCGGATGCGCGGCAATGCCGAATCCGCCAAGGCGCTTCACGTCGTCGACGACGTCGCGCGCTTCGCCGCCGAGCGGATATGGCGCCGCGGGCATGTCGATCGCGACGTAGTGTCCGCCGGCCGTGCTGATTTCCGCGCCGTCGAGGCAGAGCACGCCCTCGCGGTAGACGGGCGGATCCGGCGTCCGCGTCGCGTCGCCGTGATCGGTGATGACAATGAACTTCAGGCCCGCGCGCGCGGCGGCGTGCGCGATCTGTTCCGGAGTGCCGCGGCCGTCCGAGCGATTGGAGTGAATGTGCAGGACGCCCGCGACCGTGCCGTCCGCGAACGTACCGGCGAGCGCCTGATCCTTCGGTGGAAGTTCGAGCCAGACAAAAATGGCGACGACGGTCGCGAGGACCGCCGCCGCCAGTAAAACCCGCTTCAAATCAGCCCTGAGCCTTCAGCTCTCAGCCCTGAGCCCTAGAGACCGGCGCCCTTCTTGAGCGTCGCAGCCTTGTCCGTCTTCTCCCACGAGAACTCCGGCTCGGTGCGGCCGAAGTGACCGAACGCCGCCGTCTTGGTGTAGATCGGACGGCGCAGGTTGAGCTCCTCGTGAATGCCGCGCGGCGTGAGCTTGAAATTCGCGCGCACGAGCTCGGTGATCTTCGGCTCCGGAATCTTGCCCGAGCCATCGGTATCGACCATGACGGAGACCGGGTCCGCGACGCCGATCGCGTACGCGAGCTGCACCGTCGCGCGATCCGCAAGGCCCGCGGCCACGACGTTCTTCGCGATGTAGCGCGCCATGTAGCAGGCCGAGCGGTCCACCTTGGTCGGATCCTTGCCCGAGAACGCGCCGCCGCCGTGCGGGGCGTAGCCGCCGTACGTGTCCACGATGATCTTGCGGCCGGTGACGCCGGCGTCGCCGTGCGGGCCGCCGACGACGAAGCGGCCGGTCGGGTTCACGTAGATCTTCGTGTTCTTGTCCATCAGGTTCGCCGGAATGCGCTTCTTGATGATCTTCTCGGTGATGTCCGTGCGCATCTGTTCCTGCGAGACGTCCGGGCTGTGCTGGCTCGAGACGACGACCGCGTCGACGCGCACCGGCTTCATGCCGTCGTACTCGACCGTGACCTGCGACTTGCCGTCCGGACGCAGAT
>DATNBT010000135.1:0-10302 GCA_035571855.1 Vicinamibacterales bacterium | reverse complement strand
TAGTTGCCCGCCGTGCCGAGCGTCGTCAGGAGCTTCGCGTAGCCGTTGCACTGCTGCGAGAAGTTCTGCTGCGCCGTGTTGATCGCGCGCATCGAACCGATGGCCGAGGCCTCGTTACCTGACATGCGGGCGCGGAGCAGTCCGGGCACCGCGATCGCCGCGATGATGCCGATGATCGCGACGACGATCAGCAGCTCGATAAGAGTGAAACCTTTCTGATTGCGAGTCTTCATTCAACTATCTCCTTTGTCGCCACGGATGAGCAACGGTGGTGCCAAAGGTAAAAAACTCGAAAAGCCTAAGGTTTTCTAAGGGGTTATACCTACGGATATAGACAAGAAGGGGCAGCCCGGACGCGGAATGGCTGTCCAGGCTGCCGTTTTTTGTTACTTTGCGCGGCCCTTGAAGCCCTGGGCGACCATCGGAATCGTCCAGACCTGCGCGACGTTCGCGACTTCCTCGCCCGTGGAGCTCGTGCCGCCTCGTGCAAGGATGAACAGCGTCTTCCGATCCTTCCCGCCGAACGCCGCGGTGATGACGCCGCGCGGTGTCGGAATCACGCCAAGGTGCTTGCCCGTCTTGTCGAACACTTCGACGCCGGCGCCGCTCGTCGTGTACACGCGGCCCATGCCGTCGATCGTGCTGCCGTCGCCGCCGCCCGCCGTCAGCTTGCCGAACTCGCGCTGGTTGGTGAGCGCGCCGTCCGCCTGCACGTCGAACGCCGCGACCGTTCCGCCGTTGGTGACGTAGAGCGTCTTCTCGTCGGGGCTGAGCGTGACGCCGTTGGTCGTGAGGTTCTCGCCGTAGCGCTTCACGTTCCCGTCCTTGTCGGCGTAGAACAGTCCGCCCATCGTGAAGTACGCGCCGCCCTTGCTGTCGGCGACGATGTCGTTGATGACGCCGCCGATGCAGTCGAGCGGCTCGCCGTTGAACATGTCCGCGTGCACCCTGCGCGTCGGCGTGAGCTGCTCGATGCGCTGATGGTCGCGCGCGCCGAGCCCCAGTCCGCGTTCGACGATGAACATGTGGCCCTTCGCGCTGATCGAGAGCGCGCCACCGGTGCGCGTGTTGGCATACGCGACCGACGTCTTGCCGTCGGGCGCGAGCTTCAGCACCTGGCTGTTGTCGTTCTGCGCGAGGAGCAGGCTGCCGTCCGGCAGGCCGACGATGCCGTCGCCGTTGTTGCCGGCTTCCTGCCAGCGGAACGTCCACTTCTGGCCGGCCTTGATGACGCCGGGAATCTCAGTGACGTTGTATTCACGGATTCCCTGCGGCGCGGCCGGGCCGCGTCCGGCGGCTCCGCGTCCGGCGCCGCCACCGCGGTTGCCTCCGCGTCCGGGCGGCGGCGTGCGGCAGGTCGCCGTCAGCAGGCTATAGGCGGGATCGGCCGGCGCCTGCACCGACAGCGGCTTCGCGTTTTCCGCGCCGGGCGGAAGCCGCGGCACCTCCTGCGCGACGAGCATGGCCGAGCCTGCGGCGAACAACGCGACAGTCAGAATGCGTGTCGTCTTCATAGATCAGTAGCCCTCCAGATTGGCGGCCACATCTTACAATCGAAAGACATGAAGCTGTCGGCGTTTCTCTTCGACGCGCTCTGGGAGCGGGGCGTCCGCGAGATCTTCGGCATTCCCGGAGACTTCGTGCTGAACCTGTACGAAGCGCTCGAAGACGACGGCCGCTTCCGCCTGGTCCGGCTCAGTCACGAGCCGGGCGTCGGCTTCGCCGCGGACGGGGCCGCGCGCATGGGCGGCAGCGGCCTCGGCGTCTGCTGCGTCACGTACGGCGCCGGCGGATTGAACATGATCAATCCCGTCGCGTGCGCGTACGCCGAGGAGTCGCCGCTCGTCGTCATCACGGGCGGGCCGGGGCGCGCGGAACGAGCCGCCGACATCCACGTCCATCACGAAGTGAAGACGTTCGAGTCGCAGCTGAAGGTGTATCAGGAAGTGACGGAGTACGCCGCGATCCTCGACGATCCGCGGACGGCCGCCTCGCACATCCGCAAGGCGATCGAGGTCGCGACGAAAGCCAAGCGTCCCGTCTACCTCGAGATCCCGCGCGACATGGTCCACGCCGACATCGCCGTCCCCGGCGTCGTCGATCACGTCGCGATGCCGGTGGACGGCGTCGCGGTGGAGGAGGCCGCGCAGGAAATCCTGGCGCGGCTGCAGACGGCGTCGCGCGCCGTCATCATCGCCGGCGTCGAAGTCCATCGGTTCCGGCTGCAGCCGCAGGTGATCGCGCTCGCCGAACGGCTCAACGTGCCGGTCGCCTCGTCGCTGCTCGGACGCGGCGTCTTTCCGACGAGACATCCCAACTTCATCGGCACGTACCTCGGCGTCGTCTCGCCGGCGCCGCTGCGCGAGATGGTCGAGCGTGCGGACTGCGTGCTGCTGCTCGGCGAACTGGTCAGCGACACGGGGCTCGGCGTGTCCGCCGGTTGTCTCAGCGAGACCAACCTGCTCATCGCCGTCGCCCGCGACGTCTTCATCGGCCGGCACCGCTATCAGCACACGCCGCTCGAACATGTCGTCGCGCGGCTGCTCGCGGGCGTCGACGCCGGCGCCGTCACGCGCAAAGCGATGCCGCCGCATGCGCCCTCGGATCAGCTCTCGCCCGAGGTGCTCGATCGGCCGCGCGGGGACGAGCCGATCGCGGTGCGCCACGTGATCCACGTGCTCAACGAATTTCTCGCCGCCCGCGTCGACACGCCGGTCGTCGTCGACACCGGCGACTGCCTGTTCGCCGCGGTGGACATCCGCGCGAACGAGATCGTCGGGCCTGGCTACTACGCGACGATGGGGTTTGCGGTGCCGGCGGCGCTCGGCGTCGAGATTGCGGGCGGCAAGCGGCCGGTCGTCCTCGTCGGCGACGGCGCGTTTCAGATGACCGGCCCGGAGATCGCGCATGCGCCCGCGTACGGGTGCCGTCCGATCGTCGTGGTCTTCAACAACACGCGATGGGAGATGCTGCAGGCGTTCTTTCCCGACGCGAACTACAACGCGACCGTCTCGTGGCCGTTCGCGGAGCTGGCGGGGCTGTGGGGCGGGCGCGGGTTCATCGCGCGGACCGCGGACGAGTTCCGCGTCGCGCTCGCGGCCGCATGGGAGAGCGATCGTTTCTCGCTGATCGAGGTGCCGCTCGCGCCCGGCGACGTGTCGCCGATTCTGCGAGGGTTCGTGCGGGCGTTCAAGGCGCGCGTCAGCTCGTCGTGAAGACGAAGCCGCACTGTCCGCAGCGGTAGAGCGTCTCTTTCGACTGCTCCATGCGGCCCATCACCGTAATCGCCGCGCTGTCGCAGCGTCGGCATTTAGGCGTGATCTTCGGCGGCGTCGGCGACGGTGTTTTCCGCGGTTCGTTACTCTGGGTCGACAAAGCAACGAAAATCTTATGTGTGTCAGACAATCACTGGCAACGGTTCTTTTCGTCTTTTGCACGGAGAAATTGAACTGAATCGTCTCGAACCGTACTGAGAGTCTGTATCAGTGGAGCAACTCGATCAAAGTTGCCACCAGGTTGACGGCGCGCGCCTTGTCGTCCGAGGACCTGGAATTGCGGGACGTGTGTTGAAGCAATTCTGATACAAGAGTCTTCACTTCCGGAGAGGCCGCCCGCCAATAAGACAAAAGTTCTACTTCAGGAGAGACCTTGCGGCGCGTCCGCGTGACCGGCGTGCGCGACAGCAGCGCGGCATGCGGCACGCCAAGGGCCTCGGCGAGCGCTTCGATTGTATCGATCGCGACCGGCACGCGTCCGTGGATGATCTGCGAGACGGTGCTCTGGGACTTCCCGATGCGGCTCGCGAGTCCCGCCTGCGACATCCCTCTCACCGCGAGCAGCGACCGGACATTCGCGCCGAGCGTCCGCCGGAGTGTCGACGTCACCCGCTCAAAATAGCACGAGGCCGAAAGCGCGGTTTCTTTGGTGACGCTAATACGAAAAGTGATTGCTATGAAATTCGAGTCGACTGTATTTTCTTGGCGCGTCTACGTGCAGCAAACCATCCTCATCGTCGACGACGATGCCGGGATTCGCGAAGCGCTCTTCTATATTCTTCGGCGTGACTATCGGGTCCTGCTGGCGGAAGATGGAGGAGACGCGGTCGAAACGGCGGAGCCGCATCGCGTCGACCTGGCGTTCGTCGATGTGTTTCTCCCCAAGCTGAACGGATTCGCCGTCCTCGAGCGGCTGGCGAAGCTCGCCGTTCCGGTAATTATGATGTCGGTCGTGACCGAGCCCGAGATCGTCGTGCAGGCAATGAAGAGCGGCGCCGTGCATTTCATCACCAAGGACTTCATTCCCGAGGCCGTCCTGAGCCTCGTGAGCTCGTATCTTTCATGATGGGCGAGCGCGACGGCGACGGCCGCATCCACGTCTGCATGAAGGTGCCGTGCGCGTACTGCGCGGCGCGGAAGAACGCCGTTAATCCTCCCGAGACGGCCGGCGGCTACTCGGAGATGATGACGGCCGTGGCGAACGAGCTGCGCCGGCGGACGGTCACCGACCAATCATCTCGAAGAGATCGCCGATCGCGGGGCCATTCCGCGGGACATACGGATTCGAAGGATCGCTGACCGGATTCGGCAGGGCGTCGCGCGTCCTCGCCGAGATCGTCGCGCCCAGCCGCCAGTTCCGCTCGATGAACTTCAGGATCGACACGTGATCGAAATACGTGTGGACGATCCCCACGTTCTGCGACGCCTGCGAGACGAAGAGAAACGGTACGCGCGGGCCGTCGCCGAAGAAGTCGAGCGGCTGGATGTAGCCCGAGTCCCAGTAGCCGCCGGCTTCGTCCACCGTCACCACGATCGCCGTATCGGCCCACACCGCCGGGTTCGCCTGCGCCATGTCGATGATCTTCCGGGCGAATTCCTCGAACAGCTCCCACTTCGAGTTCTGCGGGTGGCCGTCCACGTACTCCGACGGCTTCACGAAGGACACCGCCGGCAGCGTCCCCGCCTGGATGTCGGCGTAGAGGTCCGTCAGATCCTTCAGGTGCGCCGTACGCTCGGCCGCGTTCGTCATCGTCTGCGCGGAGTAGAGGAACCCGTTGCAGTGATCGCAGAAGCTCTCGCTCTCGCTGCCGCCGCGCCAGCCGCCGCCGTAGTACTTCCACGACACCGCGTGCGCGTTCAGCAGCGTGCCGATGTGCGGCTGGAACGTCGGCGGCAGGCGGAAGTCGGTCGCGCTGAGCGGCGCGCGGCTGCCGTTGCCGAAAAATCCCGGCGAGAAGTTGTTGAGCAGGTAGTACTCGCCGGGATAGCAGCCGTGGAACGGGCGTGACGGCAGCGACGCGAGGTAGCCGCGGATCGACGCGACGCCCGGCTGCGACATGTCCGCGCAGTTCGTATACGAGCCGGCGTGATAGCCGTCGTTCGTGTACCGGTTGTTCGTGCCCGGCTGCGGATCGGGGTTCTCGATGAAGTTCGACGGCGGGATGCCCGGCGTGCCGTCGGCGTTCGCGAAGAACAGCGGCGCGCCGTAGAACAGCTCGATGTGGTTCGCGAACGAGCCGCCGAGCACCGACTGATGGAAGTTGTCGCTCATCGCGTACGTGCGCGCGAGCTCGTCGAAGTACGGACTGAGTCCCATCCGCGAGTTGTAGACGCCCATCGACACCGGGCCTTCGCCGGCGCCGTCGGTCGCGGCGACCCAGGGAAACAGGTCGTTCCTGCAGCCGCTCGGGTTGGCGGCGGTCGCGGCCGCGACGTCGCAGTCGATCTGCTGCCAGTTCTGGAAGAAGCGGTGCGTGGGACTGCTCGTGTAATCGCTCTTCGAGAGGGACCCGAGGTAATCGAACGGACCGTTCGGCAGGCGGGAGAATCGCGGATCGATCGTGATGCCGGACGGCAGGCCGCTGCCGCCGATCGTCAGCAGGTCGTACGACTCGGGCGGCAGCCCCGGCTCCGCCGAACGTGCCGCGGCCGCCGTCGCGAACGGCGCTTTCGCCGGCGTGTCCGCGACGGGAATCGCCGGCAGCTGCGCGTACGGCGCCGTCTTCGGCGGATGAATCGAAAACGCGCCCGTCGCGCTGGCTTCCCACTGCTCGGCGCGCGCGAAGTTCGGCCCCGGACGTCCGTCGGCCGTGAGGATCCCCTGCGACAGCAGGTTGGCGATCGTCTGGCCGCGATTCGGCTCGAACGTGCCGAACACATGATCGAAGCTGCGGTTCTCGCCGATGAGGACGATGAGATGTTTGATCGGCGATTCCGTGTCGTTCGAGGCGCTGGCCTGAAGGCTCGCGCTCCGCTGCAGACCGGTTGAACGCGACGCTTCAGCCGTGCGTGCGTCGTTCGAGGAGCGGGCGCTCGCGACGACCGGCGCCGCGGGCGCCTGCGTCGTGAATCCCCAGATCGTCGAGGGCGCGTTCATCGCCGGCACGAGGTCCGTCGTGAACGTCCGCGACACGACCTTCCAGTAGTACGTGACGCCGGGCTTCAGCGGCTCGCCGGGCGTGAACGAGTACGCGGACGGCGGGTTGACGACGAGCGCGGCCGGCACGCGCGCGACGAGCGGCATGTCGACTGGCGAGGGGCCGAGGTACACGTCGTAGGCGACGGCGAACGCGGCCGCGTTCCACGTCAGCGTCGGCTGCAAGGCGACGTTGGCCAGATCCGGCGACGGGCTGAGCAGCGACGGATTGGCCGGCGGCGTCACCCGCAGCGGCCCGAAGTCCGGGCTGTTCCACATCGCGTCGACGCGCGCCTTGATCGCGTCGTAGATGGCCGGCTTCTTCGACGCCTGGACGAAGTAGTCGTGATCGCGCTGCCAGTTCGGGCCGAAATTCGAGGAAGCGTTCGTCGCGACCGTCGACGTGACGAGCGTCTTCATGTGCGTCATGCCGTCGTGGTCGGCCTGCCGGATCGGCACGCCCGCGGCCCACAGCTTGTCGATGTTCGCGTGCGTCAGCCAGTACTCGGGATAGGTGACCTTGGTGTACTGCGCCGGGTCGACGATGACGCGGACCGGGATCCCCGAGCGGTACTTCGCGAGGATGGCGTCGGTGATGTTGTCGACCTCGAGCCGGTAGATGACGATGTCGACGGCGCGCGGTTCGTTGAGGATTTCCTGCGTCAGCCGGTTGTTGAACTCGGCGCCCTGGCCCCAGATCAGATCGGGCGGGCTTGGGTTGTCGGGTTCGAGACGCGTGGTGTCGATCCGCATCGGCACGCGATCGGGGAACTGCGACTGGTAGTCCGCGCAGTTGCCCGTCGGCTCGTGCGCGCACGCGTCGTCCCAGTCTTTGAGGTAGGGAGGACCGCTGATGATGCTGAGCGGCTCCGGCGTCGTGTCGTTCCACATGACGTCGAACTTCGTCTTGAACGCGTTCACGATCTCCGGATCGCTCGTGAACAGCTCCGTCTCGTCTGCGTAGTTGGTCGGCGATGCCGGCGCCAGCTCGGTGGGCGCGTAGTTCCCGGAGCCGAACTCCACGAGCTGCTGTCCGGCGAAGATGGTCGCTTTCCAGTGGTTGATCTCGGGAAACCACGTGGGGTTGAACCGGAGCCGGATCGGGATGCCCTGCGACGCGAGCCAGTAGAACTCCGTCTTCGTATGCGGGTCGGCCTCGAAGATCGCTCCACGATCGCCGATCAGCCGCACGGGAACGCCGGCGGCAAAGCGGTTCGCGATGGCGATCGAGACCGAGTGTTCGCTCAGATACCAGACGGCGATGTCGAGGCGGACGGTCTCGGCGTTGATGCGCTGAACGAGGGCGTCGGTGACGTTGTCGACGGCGGCGAAGTAAATCTGGTCGTCGGCAGCCGCGCGTCCGGCGAGCAGGAGGATTCCAGCGGCGACGGCCAGAAGGCGGGACCGCATGGATTATCGCGCCGCCGCCTCACATATATATAAGGTAGAGACGCCGGTGAAGTCGGTGACCTGCCGTGAGGAAACGATCTTCTCAAGCACCGCGTTCATAGCACTCCAGTTACCACTCGAGGTAGTGCAACGGCGGTGCCGATGCGCCGATCGATCACTGATGAGGTGGCATGTAACCTGCTATTCCTCGAGCACGGCATGCGGCGAACGACGAGCACCCCCACTCTCGCGAAAACCGCGACGGGCATCCTCGGATTCGATGAAATTACCGGCGGCGGCTTACCTCAAGGCCGGCCGACGCTTGTCTGCGGCGGCCCGGGCTGCGGAAAAACCCTCTTCAGTCTCCAGTTCCTGATCAACGGCGCCAACGCCGGGGAACGCGGCGTCTTCGTCGCGTTCGAAGAAACTGAAGACGACCTCATCAAAAACGTCCAGTCGCTTGGCTACGATCTGCGCGATCTCCTGAAGCGGAAAAAAATTGCCGTCGAATACGTCCGCGTGGAGCGCTCGGAAATAGAAGAGACTGGCGAATACGACCTCGAAGCGCTGTTCATCCGCCTCGACGAGGCGATACGGCGCGTGCGGGCGCGGCGGATCGTCATCGACAGCGTCGAGACGCTGTTTGCCGGCCTGCAGAACCAGGGCATCCTGCGCGCCGAGCTCAGGCGTCTGTTCGTCTGGCTGAAGGATCGCGGGATCACGGCGATCATCACCGGCGAAAAGGGCATCGACACGCTGACACGCCAGGGTCTCGAAGAGTACGTCTCCGACTGCGTCATCGCGCTCGATCATCGCGTCTCCGGCCAGATCTCGACGCGTCGGCTGCGCATCGTCAAGTACCGCGGCACCGCGCACGGGACCAATGAGTATCCGTTCCTGATCGACAAGGAAGGGGTGGTCGTCCTGCCGATCACGTCCCTGCAGCTCGTCCACAACGCGACGAACCGGCGCATCTCGACGGGACTCGGCTGGCTGGACGAGATGTTCGGGGGCAGGGGGTACTACCGCGCCAGCAGCATCCTCATCTCAGGCAGCGCCGGGACGGCGAAGACCACGCTCGCCTCGCAGTTCGTCGACGCGGCGTGCCTCCGGGGCGAGCGCGCGTTGTCGTTCCAGTTCGAGGAATCGCCCTCGCAGTACCTCCGCAATATGCGCTCGACCGGACTGCGGCTCGAGCGCTGGGTCCGAAGCGGCCAGCTCGAGATCCATGCCGCGCGGCCGACGCTGTACGGCCTGGAGTTTCACCTCGCGACGATGCATCGCGCCGTCGACAGGTTCCGTCCGTCGGTGGTGGTCGTCGATCCGCTGTCGGCGTTCACGGGTGGTACGCTTGATGAAGTCAATGCGATGTTGATGCGGCTCATCGATTTTCTGAAGGGGCGCAACATCACGTCGCTCTTTACGCATCTGATTCCCGGCGGCCCGTGGCCCGCCGGCGCCATCGATATCGGCGTCTCCTCCCTGATGGACACATGGATCATCCTGCAGAATGCCCCTCCGGGGCAGAACGGCGGCCGTCATCTTTCGATTCTGAAGTCACGCGGCATGCCGCACTCGGCGGAGGAACGGCTCTTCGAGCTGACGAACCGGGGAGCGCTGGCGTTGTGAAGACGGGGCGACGCAAAAGCCGTCAGGAACTGTGGATCCTCCGCCTCTACATCGCGGGCCAGAGCGCGAGGTCCGCGTCGGCGCTCAGGAACCTCGAGGAGGTCTGCGAGGAACACCTGGCCGGGCGGTACAAGATCGAAGTCGTCGATCTCCTGAAGCAGCCGCAGCTGGCGCGCGGCGATCAGATCGTCGCGCTGCCGACGCTCGTGCGCCGGCTGCCGCCGCCGATGAAGAAGATCATCGGCGATCTCTCGAACCAGGAGCGTCTCCTCGTCGGCCTCGACTTGCGGCGCGGCACGCGCCGGCAAGGCGGGGCATGAAGAAGAAGCGGAAGCCGCTGCAGTACGTGCTTCGGCTGTATGTCACCGGCACCACGAGCCGTTCAGTGCACGCGATTCAGAACGTGAAGCGGGTCTGCGAGGCGCACCTCAAAGGACGCTACGAGCTGGAAGTGGTGGACATCTACAAGAACCTGCCCCTCGCGCGCGGCGATCAGATCATCGCCGCGCCGACGCTCATCAAGAAGCTGCCGCTCCCCCTGCGGCGGCTCATCGGCGACATGTCCGACGACGAACGGCTGCTCGTCGGGCTCGATCTTCGTCCCAGAAAGGGATCTCCTCAGCGGCGCTGACGTATGCGTAAGGGGAAGCGGACGTCGAAGCCGTCTGCCGGGGACCGCACGATCCGGGACCTGAGGCAGCGGCTCCAGGAAGCGGAAGACACCATCAACGCCATTCGCGACGGACACGTCGAAGCGCTCGTCGTGTCGACGCCGTACGGCGAGGAAATCTTCACGCTGAAGAGCGCCGATCAGCCGTACCGGCTGATGGTGGAGCAGATGCGCGAAGGCGCGCTGACGCTCGCCGCCGACGG
>DATNBT010000134.1:0-2483 GCA_035571855.1 Vicinamibacterales bacterium | reverse complement strand
CGCCCCGTCGGCGGCGAGCGGCGATCCATGGCGCATCGTTCCCTATGAGGACATGGTGTTCTCGCCGATCAATGTGGATTGGGCCTGCCTCATGCGCGCCCGCACGCTGCAGAACACCGCCGAGCTCGACATCGGTTCGGCGATCACCCATCTACCGCTCAGCGATCTCCCGCAGAAGCTCGGCTGCGGGGACGTGCCGCTCTGGGACCGATGGATTGCGCATCCAACGCTCGACGCCTACTGGCGTGCGCACGCGGTGACGACGAACATCGCGAACGTGAAGGCGCCGGTGCTGCAGATCTCCGGTTGGTATGACGACTCGCGCGGCCCGATCGACTACACCAATGCGCTGGACAGCGTGCCTGGGCACCCGTTCATTCGGCTCGTCATGGGGCCGGGCGCGCACAAGGGCGTCGACTACGTGGCCGGCGACTTCGGCAAGGAGGCCCGCGTCGACACGCGGATGCTCCAGCTCCGCTGGTTCGACCATTATCTGAAGGGCATGGCGAACGGCGTCGACAGCGGACCGCCGGTCGACATCTTCGTGTTTGGCGACAACGCCTGGCGCAAAGAAGAGAGCTGGCCGCTCGCCCGCGCCGTGGCGACCAACTGGTATCTGACGTCAGGCGGCGCCGCCAACACGAGCGCCGGTGACGGCGTGCTCGACACGCTGCCGCCGCAGTCTTCGCTCGCGGCGGCTGCCGCCGATACTTTCACGTACGATCCGGCGAACCCGACGCCCTTCCTGATCGATTCGCGCGAGCTCGAGACGTCGCTCAACGAGGACTACACCGCGCTCAACGCGTCGCGACATGATGCGTTGGTCTTCACGTCGAAACCGCTCAGCCGCCCGATCGAAGTGACCGGCCAGATGTCGGCCACGATCTGGGCGGCGACCGATGCCAAGGACACCGATTGGAACGTGATGCTGCTCGACGTCTTTCCCGACGGACACGCCGAGCGGGTGCAGGACGGGCTGATGCGGGCGCGGTTTCGGCAAGGGTTCGACAAAGAGGTGCCGCTCACGCCGGGCGCTGCGGAGAAGTACGACATGGATCTCTGGTTCACGTCGCGCGTCTTCGAGCCCGGGCACCGGATTCGCGTCAGCGTGTCGTCGGCGCTCTTTCCCAAGTACGACCGCAACCTCAACACCGGCGGCAACAACGAGCGCGACTCGACGTTCGTCGTGGCGCACCAGCGGGTGCTGCACGACGCGGCGCACCCGTCGCACGTGACGCTGCCGGTCATTCCACGGTAAATGAGAGAATGCTTATGTCCGCCGCATACCGCATCCGCCTGTCCGCGCTCCTCTGCGCGGCCCTCGCCGCCGCGCCGGCGCTCGCCGCCGCCCAGAAGCCGATGAAGCCGGAGGAGACCGAGATCTGGTCGCCCGTTCCCAAGGTCGTGACGCCCGGCCGCACCGACGCCGACCCGCCGTCGGACGCGATCGTGCTGTTCGACGGCAAGAATCTCGACCAGTGGGTCACGGCGTCCGACAGCTCGCCGGCCCGCTGGTCCGTCGCCGATGGCATCGCGACGGTGGTCAAATCGGCGGGCGACATCCGTACGAAACGCACATTCACGAACTATCAATTGCACATCGAGTGGCGCGTGCCGACCAACGTCACCGGCAAGAGCCAGGAGCGTGGCAACAGCGGCGTCTATCTGGCGTGGATGCCGGCCGGCGGTTACGAGCTCCAGGTGCTGGACTCGTACAACAACGCGACGTACGTCAACGGCCAAGCGGCGAGCATCTACAAGCAGTATCCGCCGCTCGTCAACGCGATGCGCCCGCCCGGCCAGTGGCAGGTGTACGACGTCGTCTGGACGGCGCCGACCTTCAAGTCGGACGGCTCCCTCGCCACGCCGGCCTACGTCACCGCATTCCACAACGGCGTGCTCGTCCAGAATCATGTCGCGCTCAAGGGCGTGACCAAGTACATCGGCCTCCCCGACTATCACGCGCACGGGCCGGCGTCGATCCTCCTGCAGGCACACGGCGATCCGAGTCCGCCGATCAGCTTCCGCAACATCTGGGTGCGAGAGCTGCCATGACCATTCCGCGGCGCTTCGCTCGGCGCGCGCTCTGCGCCGTCGCCGTCCTCCCGCTCGGCGCCTGTGCCCACAAGGTCGACAATCCGCAGATTCAGCTGACCGACATCGGCTTCGTGCTCCATCTGCCGCCGCCGATGCAACAGGCGCTCGACTCGCTCGCCCCCGGCTTTCATTCGATCGCCAGCACGTCGTATCGGTCGGACGTCGCTCAGGCCGCGGCCGCCGGAGCGGCGTCGAGCGGCGGCATGCCGGCACTCTTCGCTACGATCGGCGACTTCAACGGCGACGGCCTCGTCGACGCCGTCGAGGAAGGAACGGTCGCCGGCGACTCGACGCTTCGTGTCGTGGCGATCCTCAACGGCGCCAAACCACATGCCGTCGACGTGGCGCGCATCACCAGCTTCGACGCCGACGCGGTCGGCTACTAT
>DATNBT010000133.1:0-2477 GCA_035571855.1 Vicinamibacterales bacterium | reverse complement strand
CCGATCATCAGCAGCGGCGCGTCGCGATAAAACCGTTCGACGGGGAAGTCCTTCGAGTACCCGTTGCCGCCGAGAATCCGCATCGCTTCGAGCGACACGTCGTGCGCGGTCTCGGTGGCGAACAGCTTGGCCATCCCCGCTTCGACGTCGCACCGCTCGCGCCTGTCCTTCCGCCGCGCCGCGGCGTAGATCAGCAGCCGCGACGCTTCGATCCGTGTCGCCATCTGCGCCAGCTTGATCTGAATCGACTGATGCTCGGCGATCACCTTGCCGAACGTCTTGCGCTGCTGCGCGTACGCGATCGCTTCGTCGAACGCCGCCTCCGCGACGCCGAGTCCGCGCGCGGCGACGTTGAGCCGCTCGGCCTCGAGGCCCGTCATCACGTGCTTGAATCCCTGGTTCTCCTCGCCGCCGATCAGGTTCGCCGCGGGGACGGCGAAATCCTGGAAGTGGATCTCGCACGTCTCGACGCCTTTGTATCCGAGCTTGTCGATGTCGCGGCTGACCGTGAGTCCGGGCGCGCCCTTCTCGACGACGAACGCGCTGATGCCGCGATGCGCCGGCGTCGCCGACGGGTTCGTCTTCGCCATCAGCAGCAGCCACTGCGCGCGGCGCCCGTTGGTCACCCACATCTTCGAGCCGTTGACGATGTAGGCATCGCCCTTCCGGGTGGCTGTCGTCGTGATCGCCTGGAGATCGGTGCCGGCGCCCGGCTCGGAAAGACAAATGCCGCCGCGCGGTTCGCCCTTCGCGAGTCCCGGGAGGAATTTCTGTTTCTGCGCCTCGGTGCCGAATCGCACGAGGACGTCGCACAGCACGAGATGGCTGCCGACGATGCCCGCCAGGCCCATCCAGCCGCGTGACAACTCTTCGAAGACGATGCAGAACGTCGTGTAGTCGACGTCGGAGCCGCCGTACGTCTCGGGGATGTTCAGGCCGAACAGCCCCATCGTCTTCATCGTCCCGACGAGCGCCTCGGGATACTCGTCGCGGTGCTCCATTGCTGAAGCGACGGGAATCACGTCGCGGTCGACGAATTCCCTCACGGTTTTTTGAATCAGCTTTTGATCTTCTGTGAGATCGAACGCGTCGGACATGGGAGGGTGGATGTAAGCTTACCGCCATGAAGAAACTGCTTTCAATCCTCGTACTTGTTGGTACGGTTGTCACAGTCAGCCTCTCCGCCGCGAACGAGCACTGGGTCGGCACGTGGGCGACGGCCGTCGTCGTCCGTCCGCAGGCGCCCGCGGGTCCGCCCGCGCAGCTGCCGCCGTCGGACTCCGGTCTCGCGAACGCGTGCGCGCCCGCGGCGTTCGGTCCTCCGCCCGGCGGCGCCCGTGGACGGGGCCCGGCGCCGGCGCCGCCCGCGCCGATCAACTTCAAGAACCAGACCCTCCGGCAGATCGTGCACACGTCGCTCGCCGGCGATCGCGTGCGCGTCGTCCTGAGCAACGTGTTCGGCACGCTGCCGCTCGAGATTGGCGCCGCGCACATCGCGCTGCGCGAGAAGGACGCGGCGATCAGGGCCGGCACGGACCGTGCGCTCATGTTCAGCGGCAACGCGGCGACGATGATCGCCGCCGGCGCCGTCGTTCTCAGCGATCCGGTGAGCCTCAACGTTCCGACGGGGGCGGATCTCGTCGTCGACGTCTACCTGCCGGGCGACACCGCCGCGACGCCGTCGCCGCTGACGACGCACCAGGGCGCGCTGCAGCAGAACTACGTGTCGGTCGAAGGGAACCACGCCGGCGAGCCGGATTTCGCCGACGCGAAGACCGTCAATCAGTGGTTCTTCCTCGCGCGCGTCGTCGTGAACGCGCCGGAGAACGCGGGATCGGTGGTCACGTTCGGCGACTCGATCACCGACGGCACGCGGTCGACGCCGAACACCAACAGCCGCTGGCCGGATGAATTCGCCCGGCGGCTTGCGGCGGCGAAGATTCCGCTCGGCGTGCTGAACGAAGGCATCGCGGGCAATCGCGTCCTCTGCGACGGCGCCGGCGTCAGCGCGCTCGCGCGCTTCGATCGCGACGTCCTGATGCAGCCGGGCGTGAAGTACGTCATCGTGCTCGAGAGCATCAACGACATCGGCATCGGCCGCAGCAACGCCGTGCCGAGCGCCGGCGATCTCATCGCCGCGCACAAGCAGCTCATCGAGCGCGCGCACGCGAAGGGCCTCAAGATCTACGGCGCGACGCTGACGCCGTTCGACGGCGCGGCGTACTTTTCCCAGGAAGGCGAAGCGAAGCGTCAGGCGGTGAACGCGTTCATCCGCACCGGCAAGGCGTACGACGGCGTGATCGACTTCGACGCCGCCGTTCGCGATCCCCAGGCGCCGAGCAGGATTCAGATGAGGTACAACCCGGGCGACAACCTGCACATGAACGACGCGGGCTATCAGGCGATGGCCAACGCGATTGACCTGAACCTGTTCAAAAAATAGGGGGACGTGATGAGGAAACTGTTTCTCGCGATCT
>DATNBT010000132.1:0-7423 GCA_035571855.1 Vicinamibacterales bacterium | reverse complement strand
TGGTCTGCCCTTGAGCGACACGAGATGAGCGACGACGTCCGCGAGCTCCTGCGGCGAGAGCTTGTCCCTGAACGACGGCATCGGGCTCGTCGTCAGCAGCGTCCACTGACTCGCGGCCGACTTGTCGATCGACAGCGTCTTGTCGTTCGCGTCGATGAGCTGCAGCGTGAACGTGTCCTGGTTCAGGAAACGGCCGGTCATCGTTCTGCCGTCCTTCATCACGACGCGGACGGTTCTGTTTTCCGCGCGCACTTCCGATCCGGGATCGACGAGCGACTTCATCAGATCCACGGCGCGCCGCTGCGCGCCGATGTCGGTGAGCGCGGGGCCGGCGTGCAGGCCGTTTGCGCCGATCGTATGGCAGCCGAGGCACTGGCCCTTGCCTTCGGCGATCGATCGCCCGCGGGCGGCGTCGCCGCTGCCGGTGTCGCCGCCGGTCGCCGCCATGGATCGCAGATACGCGACGATCTGCCCGATCTGCGTTTCGGACATGCCGCTCGGGGCCATCGGCGTCCCGGGAATGCCGCGCGCGATGATGCGCAGAATCTCGCCGTCGTTCGCCGCGCGGCGATAGCGGCTCTGGCTGAAGTTCGTGCCGCCGACGCCGTCGCCTTCCGGACCGTGACAGCCGATGCAGTTGGCGGAGTAGAGCCGCCCGCCGGCCTCGACTTCGACGGGAAGATATTTCTCCTGGGCGAGCGCCGACATGGCGACGCTACTGCTTGCCAAAAATATGAGTAACGTCTTTTTCATTTTCACAGATGTTCTCGATGATGTCGGTGTCCGGCAGCAGCTCGAACGGAACCGTGACCGACCACGGCGCAGTATAGGCCTTCGGATCGTTGAACGTGAACTCGATTTCCATGTGCCCGAAATCCTTCCGCCTGAACTTCTCCGTCGTCCGCATCTGATCGCTCCGCGGGTGCCCGCCATCGTCGAGCCACGCCTTGTCGTTCAGGCCGGCGGTGTCGACGACGAGGGTGTCGCCGTCCCAACGGCCGACTGAGTAGCCGAACCAGGCCGGATCCATCTGCGCGGGCAGCTCGCGGCCGTCGGTGAAGATCTGCCGGTACTCGGTGAAGTTCTCGTAGAGGACGACGACCTCGTCGGGGGTCTGCACGATCTTCCACGGGTAAAGCGGCACGAGCATCGCGTTCGGAATCGAGTGCGGCAGGCAGCGGCCGGCCGGACGATCGCGGCCGTTGTTGGCCTGGCGTTCGTCGAACAGCGCTTTTCCCCACGGCGTGAACGGCACGGTGATGTTCGCGCGCCTGGCGAGGTCGGTGAGGAACCGGCCGTCGGGATTGTTCCAGAGCCCGCCGAGATCGATCTTGCCGTCGCGCGTGCGCGGCGCCGGCGCCGTGAGATTCGGTTTCCCGTTCGGCAGGCGCGGCGTCTTCGGATCCTTGCGATTGAGCCATTGCGCGGACAGACCGGCGGTCGAGAACGCGAGCAGGACGGCGAGGACAAAGCGCGTCTTCATGCGGCGACTATAATCGGTTTCCCATGAAAGTTCTCGTCGACATTTCCATTGTTCCGTTGGGTGTGGGGCTGTCGCTCTCGTCGCACATCGCCGAGTGCGAAAAGATCTTTCGGAAGGCAGGACTGAAAACCGCGCTGCACGCCTACGGCACGAACATCGAAGGCGAGTGGGACGAGGTGTTCGGTGCGATTGAGAAGTGTCACGAGACGCTGCACGCGATGGGCGCGCCGCGCATCAGCACGAACCTGCGGCTGGGAACGCGAACCGATCGGGCGCAGACGCTCGAAGACAAAGTCCGCAGCGTGACGGAGAAACTGTGAGGCTGATGCTCGTCAGCAACTCGACGGCATACGGCAGTGGATATCTCGATCACTGCGCCGACGCGGTCGCCGCCTTTTTCGGTCCGGCGATCGCGCGTGTCCTGTTCGTGCCGTATGCGCTCTTCGATCGTGACGCGTACGTCGCCAGAGTACGCGCGCGTTTCGAAATACTGGGCTACAGCGTCGACTCCGTGCACGACGCCGACGGCGGTCCGGTGCGGGCGGTCGAACGGGCGGAGGCGATCTTCATCGGCGGCGGCAACACGTTCCGCCTGCTGGACGCGCTGTGGCGCGAATCCCTCATCGAGCCGATCCGCAGCAGGGTGAAGGCGGGAGTTCCGTATCTCGGCACGAGCGCGGGGTCGAACGTCGCCTGTCCGTCCATTCGCACGACGAACGACATGCCGATCGTCGAACCTCCGTCGTTCTCAGCCCTGAACCTGGTCGCGTTCAACATCAACCCGCACTATCTGGATCCGCAGCCGGGCTCGATCCACATGGGCGAAACGCGCGAGCAGCGGATCGCGGAGTTCCACGAGGAGAACACGCCACCCGTCGTCGGCCTGTACGAAGGCGCGTGGCTGCTCGTCGAGGACGGCAAGGTCTTTCTTCAGGGAACCAACGGCGCGCGCCTGTTTCGACGCGGGCAGGCGCCTCTACTTCTTGTCCCAGGCCAGCTTTCCGGACGTCTCCTTGCCGGCGACTGAGTACGCGATCTGCGCGTTGCGCGTCTTCTGGAATTCCTCGAGCGACTCGCCTCGCATCGCCGCGTAGATGTGCAGGTTGCTGACGCCGACGACGGCGCCGAGCTTTTCGAGCATGAAGAAGATGACGCCGTAGTGAATCATCGCGCGCCAGTCGCGGCGGCGGACGAGATCCTTTTCTTCGCCGGTGAGGCCGGCTTCCGTGAACGACGCTTCGGGATCGGCGAGGAACTTCTTCCGGTGCTCGGGGTTGACCATGTCGTGCAGGAACTTGTTCAGCCGGTACGCCTTCACGCTGCGCTCGAGCGTGAACGGATACGTGCCGGTGATCTTCTCGGCGCCCTTGAGCTGCCGCGCCATGTGATGGCGGTACTCCTCGTTGTCCGTGCCGACGTCGATCGCCGCCTCGTTCTCGTAGATCGCCGTCGCGATCGCCGTCATCGAGGGCAGGTAGTAGCTCTGATGAATCTTTTTGATGTTCGACGACATGGCGCCGCGCATCACGAGCCACATGATCACTTCCGAGCCTTCGAACCCGCCGTACTCGGCGTACTCGGCATGCGTCAGCTCGCACAGCCGCTCGGGATCTTTTTCGATCAGCTCGAGGAACTGCATGTCCCACGGCGTGTTGTTGAAGCCCGAACGCTCGCCGTGGACCTGGTGTGACAGCCCGCCGGTCGCGACGAGCGCGACCTTCAGATCTTCAGGATAGCTTTCGATCGCGCGCCGCAGCGACTGGCCGAGCTTGTAGCACCGCCGCGCCGACGGAATCGGGAACTGCAGGACGCCGACGACGAGCGGGATGATCGGCGTCGGCCAGCTGCCGTCGGGCTTGCGCCGCGCCAGCATCGAGAGCGGCGAGAACAGGCCGTGATCGAGCGCCTTGTCCTGGAAGAACGACATGTCGAACTCGTCGGCCATCAGCGCCTGGCCGATGTGGCGCGCGAGCGCCGGATGGCCGATCGCCGGCGCGAGGTCGCGCGGGCCGCCGCCTTCGTCGGCGACCGGAAACTTCTCGCCGATGCCGAGCGTGAATGCCGAGTAGTGATCGAAGAAGAAGGACGTGACGTGATCGTTGAAGATGAAGATCATCACGTCGGGCTTGCGGTCCTCAATCCACTGCTGCAGCGGCTCGTAGTGCTTGAAAATCGGCGCCCAGTTCGGATCGTTCTTCTTGTTGGTGTCGAGAGCGAAGCCGATCGTCGGCGTATGCGAGCTCGCCAGAGCCCCGATAATCTTTGCCATGACCGTCGATTCTATCGGGGCCGGGGGACTTGGGGCTAGGGGCTAGAAGAGCGGCGAACTGGCCGCGGTTCCCAGCATGGCCTGGCGGATAAGCGGCAGCGGCAGGGGACCGAGCTGGATGAACGTGTCGTGGAATTTCTGGAGCGTGTACGCGTCGCCGAGCTGCCTCTTGTAGTCCTCGCGCAGCTTCAGGATCATCAGCTTGCCCATCGTGTAGTACCCGTAGAGCGGATCGCCGGCGCCGCGCTTGGCTTCCTGGACCGCGATCGCGTGCGGCTGATGGCCTTCGGTCTCGAACAGCTTCGTCGCGTCCTCGACGCTCATGCCCTGCGTGTGCATCCTGATGCCGGCGATGAAGCGGATGTCGCGCAGCAGCGCGTCCTGCAGCTGCGCGAGCCGGTACTTCGGATCGCCGGCGTGGAAGCCTTCGTCGATCATCATCTGCTCGCAGTAGTGCGCCCAGCCTTCGGCGTTCGTCGCGGCGCCGTACACCTTGCGCACGTCCGACGGGAACGACTTCGCGTAGAGAAACTGGATGTAGTGGCCGGGGTAGACCTCGTGGACCGAGACGTTGGACAGCTCGGCGTAGTACCACGAGCGCATGTAGTCTTCCTGCTGCGCCGGCGTGCCGCGCGGATCGGGCAGCGTCATGTTGTAGAACGCCGCGAGCGTCGCCGCCTCGAAGGGTCCCGGCGTGTCCATCGACGCCGACGTCGTCGACCGCATGAACGGCGGCGTCTCCTGGACGGTCGCCGGAGCGCTCGGCGGAATCGTGACGATCTTCTTCGAGACGATGAACCGGCGGATCTCGTCGAGCGAGTTCTGCGACGTCTGCAGGAGCTCGGACGGCTTCGGGTGGTCGCGCTCCATGTCCTGCAGCACGGCCTCGGCGGTTTTCGCCGGGTCGATCGCCTTCGCGGCTGCCTGGAACGCGGCTTCGTTCTTCTGCCGGTCCTCTTCCGCGATCTTCAGCAGCTGATCGAGCGGCACGTCGATCATCTCGTTCGCGGCGAGGGCCTTCGCGTACGTCGCGGCGCCGAGCGCGTACGGCGTGTTCGCCTTCGGGAGCACGTCCTTCTGCAGATACGTCTTGTATGCGGCCAGCGCGTTCATGACGTCGCCGTTGGTTTTCGTGAATTCGTCACGGAGGGCCTGATCCTTCACCCCGGCGAACGCGGCGGTCACGTCGTTCCTGAAGAAGCCGATGTTGCCGTCGATCTGTTCGATCGCGATCTCGGTGAAGATCTTCACGGGCATCGTCAGGTTGACGTGCGCCTGGTCGAGAAACGCGGGCATCCGCTTTTCGCGCGCGATGAGCGAGCGCAGCCGGTCCTCGGCGGGCGCGAAACCGCGCTTCATGATCACGTACGCCGCCCGCGTGACGCCGCCGCTGTAGAAGTCCGGATCCTTCGCCCACGTCTTGACGAGGGTGTTTTCGACGACCCCGGCCGCCATCGCGAGCAGGAGCTGGTCGCGGTCGAGGCGCTTCGACGGGGTGAGCGAGGCCGGCTCGATCTTCTTCAGCTGATCCGCGAACGCCGTCAGCTCCGCCGTCTCATCGTCAATCCACTGCTTCGACGCGTCGTCCATCACGGAGTCGTAGATGTGGATGCCGAGGTCGGTCGCGGCGCTCGGATGACGGCGATAGCGATCCTTGAGGATGAACGTGGAGAGCGTGTCGAAGGCGCCGTCGCCCGAGCCCGGCGCGGGCACGTCGGAGGCGGGCGCCTTCTGGCAGGACACGGCGATCGTCGCCGCGATCAGGACGACGCCGAATCGCCGGGCGGCGCGAGCCGTCATCCCACGTGGACGCGGGGACGGCGATGCGGATCGTGTTCGGTCTGACGAAGCACCTCGCGCGTGACCGGCGCCGTGTCGCCTTCGCCGAACGCGAGGAACTTCAGCAGGTACGTGATCGGATTGCCCTCGGTCCAGCCGAAGTACACGTGGGGAATCTGGCCGGTGCGATCGCGGATGTAGAGCAGCAGCGCGGCGATCGCGTTGGGAATCGCGGCGCTCTGGCACGCGAGGATGCGGTACGGCCCGACGCGGCGGCCTTCGATCTTCAGGAACTCGCTGAAGTTCGACGCGTCGCCCGGACGCACTTCGAGGAAGAGCACCGGATCCTCTTCCGTCAGATGATGTGTCTGCCGCGCTTCCCTGAGCTTCGCCGCGTACTCGCCCTCGTCGCCTTTGCCCGGGCGGTTGGCGATGATGCGGATGCCTTCGCCGCCGTGCGGGATCGATTCGATGAACGACATCGCGAGCTCGTCGGGCATGATGCCGTGCACGCGGAGCTCGGTCGACCGCAGCGCGCGCGAGATGAGCGACATCGCGATGATCGTCAGGATGAAGAGCGACGCGATCTTGATGCCCTCGGGCCGCTCGAACACGTTCGTGATCGTCGTGTAGGCGAAGACGATGGTGATCGAGATGAACACCGCCCAGCGATGCGACTGCCGCCAGGCGACAATCGCCACGGCGAGCGCCGCGGAGCTCATGAGCACGAGCACGCCGGTCGCGTACGCGCCGCCCTGCGCGTCGACGCTCGCGTTGAAGACGATCGTCACCGCGATCGTGATGCCCGTGATGATGAGGACGAGCGGTCGGTTCGCGCGCGCCCACTCGGGCGCCATGCCGTACCGCGGCAGGTAGCGCGGAATCAGGTTCAGCAGGCCCGCCATCGCGGACGCGCCGGCGAACCAGAGAATCGAGATCGTGCTCGCGTCGTACAGCGTGCC
Organism: Vicinamibacterales bacterium; assembly: GCA_035571855.1. GTDB lineage: Bacteria > Acidobacteriota > Vicinamibacteria > Vicinamibacterales > CAVVIG01 > DATNBT01. The sequence goes on along the minus strand of DATNBT010000132.1, from coordinate 930 downwards.
GAAGAACGATCCCAGGCGTTCGTGCGCGAGGAACGCCAGCGCGCGGCCGTCGGCCGGATGGCCCGGCAGAAACGCGTCGGCGGGAATCAGGACCGCGGTCACGAAGCTGCTCGAGAGCAGCATCACGCTCATGATGAGCGCCGCCGTGCTCAGCAGCTTCTTCGTGTTGCGGATGCGTCCGGCCGGATGCTCCGGCGTGTCGGTCGCGTCGCCGCGGACGAGCGGCATCACGGCGACGCCGGTCTCGAAGCCCGACAGGCCGAGCGCGAGCTTCGGGAACAGGATGATCGCCATCGCGCCCATCATGATCGGATCGCCGTGCCGGGCGAAGAGCGCGCCCTTCCACTCCGCCACGAGGTGCGGATGGCGGAGGATCTCCTGCAGTCCGTTGAAGACGACGATGACGTTGAGCGTCAGGTAGACGCCGACGAGCCCGATCGCGAGGACGATCGCCTCGCGGAATCCGCGCAGGAAGATCGCGCCGAGGACGACGAGCAGCAGCAGCGTGACGCCGATCGGATGATCGAGCCACGCGGGCGTCAGCGGATTCTGAATGAGGTGCGCGCTGGCGTCCGCGGCCGAGAGCGTGATCGTGATGACGAAATCCGTCGCCGCGAATCCGAGGAGGCAGAGCACGATGACTTTGCCCTTCCAGCGCGGAAACAGTTCTTCGAGGATGAGGATGCTGCCCTGGCCGTGCGGGCTCATCGCGGCCACGCGGCTGTACATCGGCAGCGCGCCGAAGAGCGTCAGCAGCACGAGCACGAGCGTCGCGATGGGCGAGAGCGCGCCCGCCGCGAGAAACGCGATGCTGGGCTGATAGGCCAGCGTCGAGAAGTAGTCGACGCCGGTGAGGCACATGACCTTCCACCACGCCGTGGTGTGCGCCGAGTGCGAATGGGCGCCGGCCGAGTCGTCGAACCCGTCGTA
>DATNBT010000131.1:0-4267 GCA_035571855.1 Vicinamibacterales bacterium | reverse complement strand
TCTCCGCTCGGTGCGGTGTCGTGCGGCATTCCCGGCCACGATCGCCCGGGTGAGGAAGTGCGGACCGAAGTCATGCGGGTCGACGATCCGCCCCTCGACTGGGAGGTCGCCGGCCGTTGCGGCTTCGCGACCGATTTCAGTTACGCTTCTGAGTGATGACTGTCGCCGACCTTCGGCGCCGTTTCGAGTACAGCTACTGGGCCAACCGCAAGCTGTTCGCCGTCGTCGCGCAGCTCACGCCTGAGGAGCTGACGCGCAACGTCGCCGGCAGCTACGGATCGGTGCGCAACACGCTCGTGCACACGCTGAGCGCCGAGTGGGGCTGGATCGCGCGCTGCGGCGGACCGGCGCGCGGTCCCGCGCTCAAAGCCGACGACTACCCGACGTTCGAATCCATCATCGAGAAGTGGCTGACGGTGGAAGGCTACGTCGACGACTTCCTGATCTCGCTGACGGACGTGGATCTGCAGCGCATCATCGAGTACGACTTCGGCACGGGGCGGAAGAGCGCGCCGATGAGCGAGCTGCTCGAGCACGCCGCCAATCACGGCGTCCATCATCGCGGCCAGCTCGCGCTTCTTCTTCGCATGCTCGGCCGCGTCCCCGGCAACGTCGACCTGCTCTTCTACGACACCGAGCAGCGCGCGGTCCGCGCGTGACCGGCACCGGCACAGGCCGCGCGCTCGGCGCGCTCGTCCTCGGCGGCGTCCTGCTCGGATGTTCGCCGATCCTCGTCCGCATCTCCGTCATCGGCCCGGTCGCGACGGCGTTCTGGCGCCTCGCGTTCGCGCTCGCGCCGCTCGTCGTGCTGTTCGCGGGCGTCAGCCGCAGCGGCGGCGCCGGACGGCGGCCGGCGACGGCGGCCGAGCACCTGACGGCCGCGCTGCCGGGGATCTTCCTCGCCGGCGATCTCGCCACCTGGCACATTTCGCTGCACATGACGTCGGTGACGAATTCGACGCTGCTCGCGAACATGGCGCCGGTCGTCGTGACGCTCGTCAGCTGGCTCTTTCTTCGTCAGCGCATCAGCGGCGCCTTCGTCGCCGGCCTCGTGCTCAGCGTCGCCGGCGTCATCGTGCTGGACGGCGGCGGCTTCTCTCGAAGCGCGGAGAGCCACCTGCACGGCGACGCGGTCGCGCTGCTCGCCGCGTGTTTCTACGCCGGCTACTTCATGATGCTCAGCCGCGCGCGCGTGCTCTTCTCGACGATCACGATCATGGTGTGGAGCACGACGGCGGCGGCGATTCTCGTCCTGCCGGTCGCGCTCGTCCTCGAGCCCGCGTTCATTCCGCACGCGATCGCGGGCTGGATCATTCTCATCGCGCTCGGATGGGTCGTGCACGCGGGCGGGCAGGGCGTCATCACGTTCGCGCTGGCGTGGCTGCCGGCGACGTTCTCGTCGCTGACGCTGCTGATTCAGCCCGTCGTCGCCGCGGTGCTCGCGCGAATCATCCTCAACGAGCCGCTCGGCGTCAGGCAGATCGCTGGCGGCGGCATCGTCATTGCCGGTATCCTGATGGCGCGCAAGACCGCATGAAATCCGCGAGTGGTTGCGTCAGTACGAATGATCAAAGCGATCTTCTGGGACAACGACGGCGTGCTCGTCGACACCGAACGCCTGTACTTTCAGGCGACGCAGGACATCATGGCCGCGGCCGGCCGTCCGCTGACCGAAGCCGACTACATCGAGTACTTCCTCCGGCAGGGGACGGGCGCGTGGCATCTTCTCGACGGGATCTCTCCGGACGACGTCGCACGGCTGCGCGCCGCCAGAAACGATCGCTACAGCGAACTGCTGCGCGGCGAGGCGTGCGCCATCGAGGGCGCGGAGAACGTCCTGCGGCAGCTCCACGGCCACTACACGATGGGCATCGTCACGAGCTCGCGGCGGGATCATTTCGAGATCATCCACGCGCGCTGCGACCTGCTGCGTCATGTCGATTTCGTGCTGACGGCCGACGAGCTGCCGCGTACGAAACCGCATCCCGACCCGTATCGCATCGCCGTCGAACGGGCGGGCGTCAACCCCGGCGAATGCGTCGCCGTCGAGGATTCCGAACGCGGACTCGAGTCGGCGACGGCCGCGGGCATCCGCTGCATCGTCATCCCCACGCCGCTGACCGTGCGGGGAGATTTCTCCGCCGCGACGCGTGTCGTTGACCGGATCGATGAAATTCCGGCAGCATTACTGGACCTATGAGCCACACATACGAAGCGACCGTCACCTGGGCCCGTCAGGGCAGCGAGAAGTTCACCGACAACCGCTACAGCCGCGCGCACCAGTGGGCGTTCGACGGCGGCGTCACCGTCAAGGCCTCCTCGTCGCCGTCGGTCGTGCCGCTGCCGCTGTCGGATGCCAGCGCCGTCGATCCCGAGGAGGCGCTCGTCGCGTCGGCGTCGAGCTGCCACATGCTGTACTTCCTGTTCTTCGCCGCCAAGCGCGGCTTCGTCGTCGATCGCTACGAGGATCAGGCGTCCGGCGTCCTCGAGAAGAACGCGGCGGGGAAGATGTTCATGTCGAAGATCACGCTGCGCCCGCAGGTGACGTTCTCCGGAGACAAGTCGCCGACGGCGGACGAGATGCAGGCGATGCACCACAGCGCGCACGAGGAGTGCTTCATCGCGCAGTCGTTGAAGAGCGAGATGCATGTTGAAGTAAGGTAGAAGGATGATTGCCGTCGCTGTTCTCGCCGCCGTTCTCGCGCAGGCGCCCGACAAGGCGCCCGACGTCACCGTCATGAAAGCCGCCCTCGGCGGCTCCTGCTCCGCGGACTTCACCGTGAAGGACGAGGCCGGCAAGCCCGTCTACGGCGCGAACGTCCACGTGCGCGTCCGCTACGGATTTGCCGGAATCAAACGCGCGGATCTGGATGTCGGGACGAGTTCGACGGGGAAGGCCAGAGTCGAGGGGCTGCCTGAGAAGGCGAAGCCCCTCGAGTGGGATATTCAGAAAGAGTCGAAGCGCGCGTCCGTCGAGCAGCTTGTCGAAGACAAGTGCAACGCGACGTTCGACGTCACGTTGAAAAGCAACTAGAGATTCGGATCGGCGGCGCCGACCAGCTCCAGGTTCATTCCGTTCGGATCCTTCACGAACACGTTGCGAATCGTGTCGCTCCAGTCGACGAGCGCCTCGTCCTTCGACATCACCCGTCCGCCGCTGGCCTTGATCTTCGCGAGCACGTCGCGGATGTGGCCGACGCGGATCGCCGCGCCGCACGCCATCGCATCCGTCACGCGCAGGTCGAACGGCTTGCGCGAGATGCCCTTCACTTCCATGAACTCGATCTTCGCGGGGCTGCCGGAGACGACGCCGCTCGACAGGCGGTACTCCGCGCCTTTCGGCAGGCCCAGCAGGTCGAGCATCGCCTGATCTTTTTCCCACTTCGTCGGCTGCGGCATGTCCATGCCGAGCACGCCGTTCCAGTACTTCAACGTCTCGCTCATGTCGCGGACGGTGAGGCCGATGACTTCACCGACCACCTGGCTCGGCGGCGGCGGCGCCGCCGGGGCGGCGTTGGCGTCGGGTCCGCGGCCACGGCCGCGGCCGGGCGTCGGCTCGGCGTCCGTCGCGGCGATAATCGCCGGCGTCGCCTGGATCGCTTCGATGAAGTAGCCGTCGGGATCGCGCACGATGATCGCCTTCGCGCTGCCGATCGGCGTCATCACCGTCACCGGCGCGCCGCCCCTGGTGACGATCGGGGCGCCGACCCTTTTCACGTTCGCGACGACCGTGTCGAGATCGCGGACGAGCCATTTCATCATCGGCGCGCCGGGATCCCGAATGTCGGGCCGCTTGTTTTCCTGGCGCGGCAGATCGCCGAACTGCGTGAGCTCGAAGTTCATCGCGCTCGGACCGGTGTGGCCGGTCAGGTTCATCATCGCGACCCGCAGCGACGCCGTCGGCGAGTTCGTGAGAATCCGCGGGCCTTTCGGGTCGAAGCCGCGCACCTGGCCGTTGAGCGCGAACACCTGCTGGTAGAACACCAGCGTCTTCTCGACGTCGTTGGTCGAATGAATGGCGTGCATCAGGCCGATGACGCCGGTCTTGTTGTTGGGATTCGGGGGCGGCGCCTGGGCGAGCAGCGAAGCTCCCACCAGCGTGCCGAACGCGAGCGTGATGAACGTACGCATGAGGACTCTCCTTTATTCGAGCCGAGTGAGGATAGCACGAGCAGAGGGTGGAGAGAGCAGACCTGAAGGTCTGCTGGCACTGACGGGATCCAAAAGAGTCGGCAGGGACCAGCTGGATCCAAAAGAGTCGGCAGGG
>DATNBT010000130.1:0-2472 GCA_035571855.1 Vicinamibacterales bacterium | reverse complement strand
GGTGCGCGCAAACGCGCGGATAGGGCCAGGCGGGAAGCGCGGCCATGTCGGGCGCCTCAGTTCAGGCGCGCGCCGGTCGTGGAATCGAACGCGAACACGCGCGCAGGATCGGCGGTGACCCAGAACGTCGCGCCGACCTCGGGCGAGGTGCCATGCGGGACGCGCGCGATGATCGTGCTGCCGCCGCGGCCGATGTGGACGAGCGCGTCCGCGCCGAGCTGCTCGACCATTTCGACGGGCCCCGACAATGCCGCACCCGATTCGCTGGACGGGATGAAGTGCTCGGGCCGGATGCCGACCATGAGCGGCCGGCCGCTTTCCGCCGGCACGTGGCGGCTGCGCACCTCGCCGCCGTGTGCAAGCGCGATGCGCCCGTCGCCGTTGGTCTTGCCCGGCATGAAATTCATCGATGGGGAGCCGATGAATCCGGCGACGAACATCGTCTGCGGATTCTCGTACACCTCCATCGGCGAGCCGATCTGCTCGGCGCGTCCCGCGTTCATCACGATCATCCGCTGCGCGAGCGTCATCGCCTCGACCTGGTCGTGCGTGACGTAAAGGCTCGTCGTGCTGATTCGCCGATGCAGCTTCTGGATCTCGAAGCGCATCTGCACGCGCAGCTTGGCGTCGAGGTTCGACAGCGGCTCGTCGAACAGGAAAACGGCCGGCTCGCGGACGATCGCGCGGCCCATCGCCACGCGCTGGCGCTGGCCGCCGGAGAGCTGCCGCGGCGTCCGCGCCAGGAGCGGCCCGAGCTCGAGGATGTCGGCCGCGCGCTGCACGCGCTCGGCGATGCCGGCCTTCGTGAGACCCCGGATGCGCAAGCCGTACGCCATGTTGTTGAACACGCTCATGTGCGGGTAGAGCGCGTAGTTCTGGAACACCATCGCGATGTCGCGGTCCTTGGGCTCGAGATCGTTGACGACGCGATCGCCGATGGCGATCTCCCCGCTCGTGATCGTCTCGAGGCCGGCCACCATGCGCAGCAGCGTCGACTTGCCGCAGCCAGACGGGCCGACGATGACGATGAATTCGCCGTCGGCAACCTGCACGTCGATGCCGTGGATCACCTCGAGGGCACCGTAACTCTTGCGGACATTGCGAAGATCGACGTTGGCCATTTATTTCTCCGCGTCCACCAGACCCTTGACGAACCAGCGCTGCATCACCAGCACGACGAGCGCCGGCGGCAGAAGTGCCAGCATCGCCGTCGCGAGCACGAACTGCCACTCGATCAGCGTGTCGCCGCCCGCCACCATCCGCTTGATGCCGATCACCACCGTGTACATGTCCTCGCGCGTCGTCACGAGCAGCGGCCACAGGTACTGGTTCCAGCCGTAGATGAACATGATGACGAAAAGCGCCGCCATGCTCGTGCGCGACAGCGGCACCAGGATGTCGATGAAGAAGCGCATCGGCCCCGCGCCATCGATGCGTGCCGCCTCGGCAAGCTCGTCGGGAACGGTCATGAAGAACTGGCGGAAGAGGAACGTCGCCGTCGCGGAGGCGATCAGCGGCAGCGTGAGTCCCGCGTAGGTGTCGACCATGCCGAGCTCGGCCACGACCTTGTAGGTCGGCAGGATGCGCACCTCGACGGGCAGCATCAGCGTGACGAAGATCATCCAGAAGAACGTTTTTCGCAGCGGAAAGCGGAAATAGACGATCGCGAACGCGGACAGGATGGAGATCGCGATCTTGCCGATCGCGATGCACAGCGCCATGACGAGGCTGTTCCACATCATCCGTCCGACCGGCGCCTGCGAGCCGGCCGTGCTGCCCTTCGTCAGTACCGCCGTGTAGTTATCGATCAGATGCGTGCCGGGCGTCATCTGCATCGGCACGCTCGTGACCTGGTCGAATGAAAGCGTCGAGCCGACGAACGCGACGTAGAGCGGCAGCGCAACGATCGCCACGCCCGCGATCAGGATCAGGTGACTGACGATGCTGCCGAGGGGGCGGTGCTCGACCATGTTCAGGTACCGGGGATCAGGGATCGGGTGGCAGTCATCCTCGATGAGCGGTCAGTATTGGACTTTGCGCTCGACGAAGCGGAACTGGAGGACCGTGAGCGTGATGACGATCGCCATCAGGATCACCGACTGCGCGGCGGAACCGGACAGATCGAGCGCCTGCACGCCGTCCTGGTAGACCTTGAACACGAGGATCGACGTCGCCTGCACCGGGCCGCCGCTCGTCGCGGCGTCGACGATCGCGAACGTGTCGAAGAAGGCGTAGACGATGTTGACGACGAGCAGGAAGAACGTCGTCGGCGACAGGAGCGGAAACACGACCGTCCAGAAGCGCCGGGCGGGCCCCGCGCCGTCGATCGCGGCGGCCTCGATCAGTGACTTCGGAATCGACTGCAGGCCGGCGAGAAAGAACAGGAAGTTGTAGCTGATCTGCTTCCAGACGGCGGTAATGACGATCAGCGCAAGTGCCTGGCCGGCGTTCAGCACGTAGTTCCAGTTGTAG
>DATNBT010000129.1:0-7340 GCA_035571855.1 Vicinamibacterales bacterium | reverse complement strand
CGTCGCGAGTGCCTCCGGGCCGCCTTTCAAGCCATAATCCTTTTGAGCGGAGGGATGGCCGAGTGGTCGATGGCGGTGGTCTTGAAAACCACTGAACCGGAAACGGTTCCGGGGGTTCGAATCCCTCTCCCTCCGCCATCCTTCGCTCTCCTGTAGCGCGAAAGCTACGGGCAGGCCGTTTCTGAAAGGCGATGGTCCCGTGCGGATCGATGAACGAAATGTGGACGGCGTCGTCGTGCTGGACCTGCACGGGAGAATTGCCGCAGGCGACGGCGCGATCAAGGAAACGATCGACGCCCTCACGTCCAGCGGCGTCAAGCGCGTCGTCATCAACTTCAGCGACGTGCCGTACATGGACAGCGTCGGCCTGAGCGTCCTCGTGCGCGCGCGGCTGACGATGGGGCAGCGTGGCGGCGAGTTGAAGCTCGCGTGCCTGCCCAAGCATCTCGCCGATCTCCTCCGCCTGACCCGCCTGTCCACCGTCTTCGAGACGTTCGACGATGAGACCGCGGCGATCCGGAGCTTCGCCGGCGTCTAGGCTTCGCCGAAGTAACATCTATCAGACAACCTATGGCCGCTATCGGACGCTTCGGCGCCCGGATGGTTCCCGAACGGGAACAGATCATCCGCGAGTGCCGTGAGAAGGGACAGCTCGTCGAAGGACCGCACATCGCGGCGTTCGAGCAGGAGTACGCGCAGTTTCTCGGCGGCGGACACGTGCGCGCCGTCTCCACCGAGTACGGGCGCATGGGCCTGTACTTCATCCTCAAGGCGCTCGACCTGCCGCCCGGCTCGGAGATCATCGTCCCGGCGCTGACGTTCTGGGTCGTCCCGGAAATCACGCGCGTGGCCGGCCTGAAGCCCGTGTTCGTCGACATCGACCCGTCGACGTTCACGATGGATCCCGCGGCCGCCGAGCGCGCGATCACGCCGAACACGCGCGCGATCCTGCCGACGCATCTCTACGGCATGGCGTGCGATCTGGATCCGATTCTCGCGCTCGCGAAGAAACACAATCTGAAAGTCGTCGAGGACTGCGCGCACTCGCTCGGCGCCGAATACAAGGGACAGAAGGTCGGCACGCACGGCGACGCGGCGTTCTTCAGCTTTCAGGCGTTCAAGCCGCTCAACACGTTCGGCGGCGGCCTGACCTGGGTGCGCGATGCCGGCGTCGCGCGCAGAGTCGGCGAGTGTGCCGAGGCCGAAGCGTGGCCGGACGTGAAGCGCGTCGAGAAGATTCTCAGCGCCGGCTACTGGCAGTGCACGTTCATCCGGCCGCGGGTGTTCACGTTCTCGATGTTTCCCGTCTGGTGGATCGCGTCGTTCACGGACTGGAAACCGGAGAAGCGGCTGTGGGAAGAAGTCAGGCGCCTCGCGCCGCTGCCGCCGCACTACCGCGGCCGCTTCTCGAACGTGCAGGCCGCCATCGGCCGCGCGGGCCTCAAGCGCCTCCCGGAGTTCATCGAGCGCACGCGCCGCCACGCGGCGATTCTCAACGGGCTCCTCGGCGACGTGCCCGGGATCACGGTGCCGACGGTCCCGGAAGGACGCACGCACGTCTACTATCAGTACTGCGCGTACGTCCCCGACACCGCGGATCTCGTGCGGCGCTGCATCCGCCGCGGCGCCGACGTGGCGCCGATGCACGTGGACAACTGCACGGAGATGGATCTCTTCGGCTGGACGGGCCCGCGCGCGCCTGGCGCGGAGAAGGCGATGACGGCCGTGCAGGTGCCCGTGTACGAGTCGCTGTCGGACGAGGAAGTCGAGCGCGTCGGCCGGCTGGTCAGAGCGCAGGTCATGAAACGGAGGACGTGAATGGCGATCAGTGATTTGCTGTTGGCCGAGTTCCATGAAGAAGTGCAGAAGACCCGTACCATGCTCGAACGCGTGCCGATGGACAAGGGCGACTTCGCGCCGCATCCGAAATCGATGAAGCTCTCGCGCCTGGCGCCCCACGTCGCTGAACTTGCCGGTTTCGGATTCAGCGTCCTCACGCAGCCGAACCTCGACTTTTCAACCAGCGGATACAAGCCGACGCCGTTCGAATCGACCGCGCAGCTCGTTCGCGTGCTGGAAGAAGGCGCGGCGAAAGTGAAGACGGCGCTGTCCAAGACGTCCGACAGCGCATGGTCCGACCCGTGGAAGCTCTCGGCGCAGGGCAGGACGCTCTTCGACGGGACGCGCTTTCTCGCGTACCGGCAGATGTTCCTGAATCATCTCGTGCATCACCGCGCGCAGCTCGGCGTGTACCTGCGGATGAACGAGAAGCCGCTGCCGGGCACGTACGGGCCGTCGGCCGACGACACGATGGGATTCTGATTCTTCCAAGGCAGGCCTGAGGGCTTGCACTACGGTCGCGCGGTCCGGCACGAACGATGCACGGCAGATGAGCTATGAGGCGAACACCTGCCGACATCCTCATTACTGTCGTGCTTGCGGCGTACGGGTTATACGCGGCGAGTTACATTCCGGGCCTCCTGGTGGCACCCGTGCCGCCCATCCTGTTGATCAGCCGGATTCTGGAGGCGGTCTTCGGGTTCGCCGCCGCCGTCGGCGTCTGGAACGGGGAGCGCTGGGCGCCCCTCGCCATCCTGGCGCTCGGGCTTACGATAGCGGTCATGTGGCTCGTCGAGGCGTTCGTCCTCGGCATCGTTGCCTACCTGAACGCCCTCGCGGCCGCCGTCATTGTCGCGATCCTCTTCATGGCGGGCGCCTTCTACGTCCAGGGCCATCGACATACGGCGCATAACTTATGACGAAGAAAATCCTGATTGCCGTCGGCGCGGTCGTCGTCCTTCTCGTCGTCGTCGCGATCGGACTCGCGCTGTTCCTCGACGCGAATCAGTTCAGGCCAGCGCTTGCCGCGAAGATGACCGACGCGCTCGGCCGGCGCGTCGAGATCGGCAGCCTGCGCGTGTCGTGGCTCGCCGGCGGCGTCGCCGCCGAAGACGTCGTCATCATGGACGACGCGAAGTTCAGCAAAGACCCGTTCGTGAGCGCCAAGTCGGTGTCCATCGGCGTCGACCTGTGGCCGCTGATCGTCTCGCGAAGCCTGCGCGTCCAGTCGTTCACGCTCGATCATCCGCGCGTCGCGCTGATTCGTTCGAACAACGGCGTCTGGAACTTCTCGAGCCTCGGCAGCGGCCAGTCCTCGAACGGATCGGTCGGCGCGATCAGCGTGCTGATTCAGAAGATCAAGATCGCCGGCGGACAGATCTCGATCCGCGGGCTCGACAACAGCAGGAACGCGCGTTCGTACGACGATGTCGATGTGAACGTCTCGAACCTGTCTTTCGTCTCGGCCTTTCCGTTCACGGTGTCCGCAAAAGCGCCGGCCGGCGGCTCGATTGACGTGGACGGCGAGGCCGGGCCGTTCAACCTGAACGACGTCGCGCAGACGCCGTTCCACGGCTCGGTGACGATCAAACATCTCGACGTCGCGCAGACCGGCTTCGTCGACGCGTCGTCCGGCATCGCCGCGGTCGTGGACTTCGCCGGAACCGTCGCGTCGACCGGAACGTCGATCACGACCGCCGGAAAAGCGACCGCGACGAACGTCAGGCTGATGCCGGGCGCGACGCCGTCCGGCGTGCCGATCGCGGTCGACTACGAGTCGTCGTTCAACGTGAAGAACGAAACCGGCGTGCTGAAGAAAGGCGACGTGTCGATCGGCAAGGCCGTCGCGCGGCTGACCGGCAGTTACCGGACGATGGGCGAGACGACGAGCCTCGGCATGGCGCTGCGCGGCGACAAGATGCCGGTGACCGAGCTCGAGTCGGCGCTGCCGGCGATCGGCGTCACGCTGCCGTCGGGTGCCAAGTTGACGCAGGGCACGCTCGATTTCGATCTGGCGATCACGGGACCGGTCGATCGGCTCACGATCGAAGGGCCGATCGCGATGACTGCAGCGAAGCTGACCGGCTTCGATCTCGGAGAGAAGATGGGCGCGGTCGCCTCGCTCGCCGGCGTGCAGCGCGTCGGCGACACGGCGATCGATTCCCTCAAGGGCATGCTCCAGATGACTCCGGCTGGAATTCAGATCACCGGCTTCAGCATGATCGCGCCGTCGATCGGCACGCTCACCGGAGAAGGAACGATCTCACCGCAGGGCGCGATGAACTTCCCGATGCTCGCGAAGCTGCGCGACGGCGTGATTGCGACGCCGATCTCGTCGTCTGCGGTGACGAAGGTGCTGTCGTACACGCAGACGAGCGGCGTGCCGTTCAGGATTCAGGGGACGACGAAGAATCCCGTGTTCGTCCCGGATGTCGGCCGCGCGGTCCAGGGCGCGACCGACAGTCTGAAGGACGCCGCGAAGAACCCCGACAACCTTAAGAAGGCCGCCGATGCGATTGGGGGGCTGTTCCGGAAGTAGACCGGACCAGCGTCGCGCCGAACGCGCCCCGTCCGTCGGGCGTGTCGAACTGGATGTTCAGTTCCTTGCTCGCCAGATCGACAATCGACAGCGACACCGTCGAGCCGTCGCGCTGCCACCGCTCGTGATCGCCGTCGAGATACCGCTCCTCCGCGCTCGTCACCATCGTCGCCGGATGCAGATGCCCGAGCTCGAGCGTGATCGGCTCGCCGATGTGCATCTTGACCTCGGTGACTGACGGCGCGAACACCTTGCCGGTTTTTCCGACAACCGATCGCCTGATCTGAAGGTCGCCGTCGCCGTTCGGCGTGACGGTGAGCGTGATCGTCCTGACGTCCACCGCGCCTGCGCCGAACACCTGCTGGTCGAGCGCGTTGTCCTTGGGCGTCCGCTCTTCGGGCGCCCTCCACGTTCCCGAGATGTGCGAGAGAAGTTCCATGACCGTCACCAGAAGAATCGCCGCCGCGTGCACGTTCTACCTCCTCCCAGGAATGTAAAATGCCCTTCGTTGCGCGAGCCCTACCGTCTTTTCTTCCCGCTCGGGATCCTCTTCGGCATCGCCGGCGTCGCGATCTGGCCGCTCTATTCGTTCGGCCTCACGGCGACGTACTCGGGCCGGGCGCACGCGCTCGTCCAGACGTACGGCTTTCTGTACGCGTTCATCGCCGGCTTCCTGCTGACCGCCGTCCCGAGATTCACGGGCACGCAGGTCCCTTCGAAGACGGCGCAGTACGTGCTGGCCGCCCTGCTCACGCTCTCGGTCGTGACGTCGGAGCTGCGTGCGTTCCCGATTGGCACGGCCGTCTTCGTCGTCGTGCACGCGATGCTGCTCGCGATGATCGCCGGCCGCTTCGCGCGGCGGACCCAGAATCCTCCGCCCACGTTCCCGCTGATTGGACTGGCGCTCGCGGCCGGCGCGGTCGGCGCCGTCGTGAACGCCGGCGTGGCGTGGGAGATCGTGCCGGCGTCGCTCGATCTGTTCGGGCGCCGCATGCTGACCGAAGGCATGGTGATGCTGCTGGTGCTCGGCGTCGGCGGTTTTCTCGGACCGCGCCTGCTCGGCTTCGCCGCGCTGCCGAAACCGGGCGCGCCCGTCACGGCCGCCGGCGACCCGCGCCTCCCGGCGATCGCCGGCCTCGTCGTGCTGCTGTCCCTCGTCGCCGAATACGCGTTCGATCTGGGATGGACCGCGTATCTGCGCGCCGCGGCGATCTCGCCGTTTCTGATCGCGACGCTCCAGCTCTGGAAGCGCCCGGTGAACAGGACGACGCTGTCGTGGACGATCTGGATCGCGTGCTGGCTGATTGCGATCGGCGTGTGGGTGGTCGCGGCGTTTCCGAAGTACCGGCCGGACTTTCTCCACGTCATCTTCGTCGGCGGCTTCTCGCTGCTGATCCTGGCAATCGGCACGCGGGTGACGCTGTCGCACGGCGCCCACGATCTGTCGGCGGAGAAGCGGTCGTGGCCGCTCCGCATCGGCCTGACACTCGCGCTGGTGGCCGCCCTGGCGCGCGTCGGCGCGCCCTTCGCGGCGAACACATATTTCAGCCACCTCATGTGGGCCAGCCTCTGCTGGATTGGCGGAATGGTCTGCTGGGGCGGCTATATCGTCTCGCGCATCCGCAGCCGGGGCTGAGATACTTTGAGCTCAAACTGACTGGAATGATACGATCAAAGTATCGTCCTGTCACTCGACCGCCGCATCGTCATGGGGATCGTCCTCGCGGCGCTGGTGCCCGGGTTTGCGCTCACCCAGTTCATCGTCAACCGCTATCGCGATGAGCGCCAGAGCCTTGCGCTCGAGTGGAATCGCCGCGGCCTGGACGCGCTGAAGTCGAGTCCTCAGGCCGCCGTCGCGGACTTCCAGACGTCGCTGTCGTACCGCGACGACGACGGCAGCCGGTTCCTGCTGGCGCGTGCGCTGGCGGCGGCGAACCGGCCGTCGGAGGCCGCCGCACAGCTGCAGACGCTGGCGGCCGCCGGTCCCGGCAACGCTGACGTCAACCTCGAACTCGCGCGCATTGCGGCGGGCCGCGGGGACATCGAGGCGGCGATCCGCGACTACCACGCCGCGATCGACGGCGTCTGGATGTCGACGCCGCTCGCGTCGCGCCGCAACGCACGCGTCGAGCTGTCGCGCTTTCTGATGAACGAAGGCCGTGAAGAGCAGGCGCAGGCGGAACTGATCGCGCTTGTCGCCGATCTTCCCCCCGATCCCGCGCAGCTGATTGACGCCGGCCGCCTGCTCGCCGAATCCGGCGCGACGGCCCGCGCGCTGGCGCTGTATCGCCGCGCGCTGTCGATCGACCCGTCGAATGCCGCGGCGTCCCGGCTGGCCGGCGAGCTCGAGTTCCGCGCCGGCGACATGCGATCGGCGCGCGCCGATCTCCGGCACGCGATGACGCTCGGAGCCCTCGACGACGGCGGACGACAGCTCCTGGATGTCAGCGAGCGAGTGCTTGCGCTCGATCCGTTCGTCGACCGTCTGAGCCTCGGCGCGAGGGCGCGGCGGGCGAAGCGCGTGCTCGACGCCGCCGTCGCGCGCCTGGAACGATGCCGCGCGGCCTGGGAAGCTGACGGACGTGTGACCGCGAAGCTCGCGGACATCGAGATGCGGCTGACAGCGGGGAGGTTCGCGGTCCAGACGTTCGAACGCCGTCCCGATTCGATCGACGAGGCGATGGCGATCGCGTTCGATATCGAGAAGCTGCCGTCCGGGGCGTGCGGCGCCGGCACGACCGACGATCGCGCGCTGGCGGTCATCGGCGCGCAGCATCCCGGGCCATCGCAATGAAGTTCGTCTCCGGCGTCCGCAATCACCTGCGCGAAGAGCAGGTCTTTCTCGTCATCGCCGTCGTCATCGGCGTATATGCGGGGATGTCGGTCGTCGGGTTCCGTATCGCGATCGAGTGGGTGCGCCTGCGCGCGCTCGGATCGTCGCTGGCCCCCTCGTTCCCGCGCG
>DATNBT010000128.1:0-4763 GCA_035571855.1 Vicinamibacterales bacterium | reverse complement strand
CTCGCGGTGCTCGCGGTTCCGACGGCCGCGAGCGCGCAGTTCGGCAACAAGGCGACGCGTCCGAGCGTCGTGCCGCCGCAGGGCGAGGTCCGGAAGGTCATCCTCAAACGCTGCACGATGTGCCATGGCATCGACGACTACGCGTACAACGCGCTCGACCGCGACGGCTGGATCGCGCTGCTGGAGAAGAAGCACGACAACCGGCTCGCGTCGATGCTGTCGGCGACCGAGCGCGACACGCTGCTCGACTGGCTGACCGTCAGGTTCGGTCCGTCGACGAAGGCCTTTCCGCGGGCGTACGTGCCGCCGGAGATCACCACGTATTACAGCGACGCCGAAGCCAACGCGCTCACCGGGCGCGCCTGCACGGGCTGCCACGCGATCGACCGCGTCAACGACGCGCGCTTCAGCCCCGACCGCTGGCGCGTCGTCACCGTCGACATGCGCGAGCGCGGCGCGAAGATCACCGACGAGGAGCTCGAGAAGCTCGTCGAGTGGCTGGGACGCACCAAAGGGACCAACCCGAATCAATGAAAGATCCCAAGTGAAGTCGGCGGCCGCCCTCGTCGCGCTGCTCGTTTTCGCGGCGCCCTCGGACGAGATCACCTACACCGCGCACTCCGTGAACGTCGCCGAGCCCGGCACGCCCGTCAAGATCAGGATCCTGCGCTGGTCGAGCGAGGACGAGATGCGCCCGATCATCACCGCGCTCGCGGCGCCGCCGGCGCAGCCGTCGGAAGTCGCGCGCGCGAACGCGGCGGCGGCGGGACGCGGCCGCGCCGGCGCGGCAGGTCGTGGACGCGGTCGCGGCGCACCCGCGGCGCCGCTCTCTCCCATTCAGGCATTCACCGCGTCGCTCGGGCGCGTGCCGACGGTCGGCTACGTCTGGACGAACGACATCACGGGCTACTCGATCAAATACGCGTGGCACGCGGCGCTGCCCGACGGCACCGAGCGCATCGTCCTCGTCTCGGATCGCCGTCTCGGCGACGGCGAGACGAAATGGAAGCAGACGCCGGCGGCGGCCGACACGGATTACACGTTCACGCTGATTGAACTGCGCGCCGGACCGAAAGGTCTCATGGAAGGCAAGACGTCGCTGGCGAACAAGATCGTCGTCGACAAGGACGCGAACACCGTCGCGCTGGACAACTATCCGGCGGCCGTCGCGTCGCTCGCGCCTACGTCCGCTGCCGGAAGATCCGCTCGACCTTCCCGTTAACGAAGCACACCATCCGCAGGCGGAAGTGCCCGTTGTTCGCGCCGTCGGTGTACTGCGCGCACGATCCGGCGGGCGTGCCCAGGATTCTGACCATGTCGGTCCGGGACATCCCTTCGGTGAGGCCCCGCGACCTGCAGATGTCCGGATCGTGGGTGTCGTGGATGACGGCGTCTCTCACGCCGACACCGAAGCACCCTGGCGGCACCTGCCCTGCCATGATCGACTCCATGTTGTAGCCCTCGGGCAGGTAGAACACGCTGTCGAACAGCGGCTCGCCGAGCCGCCCTCTGACGGCGTCTTCGCGATCGCCGCGGACGATCGTCTTGAAGAAGTCCTCGGAGTAGCCGGCGGCATAGCGCGTCTGGTCCGGATAGACGCGGTCGACGAGCCGCTCGCGGATCGGATCCGTCGACGTCATCAGCCACACCGCCGCAAGCCAGACCGCGATGACCGCGGCCCGCTGGCGGATCCTGAAAGCGTAGAGCCAGAGCGGGAGGAAGAGGACGAGCTCGGTCGCCGCGATCATCGCGCCGTCGAGCGTGAAGAACGCGGGGCCAATCGGCGCGACGGGAATCGGCTGCCACGGCGCGAAGAACCGGTGCAGCGAGAACGGCCACAGCAGCGCGGCGCCGAGGCCTCCGTCGGTCAGCGTGTCCAGCAGACCGTGGCTCGCGAGCACAACCACGGCGAGCAGCGTGATCCGGAGCGGGCGGCGAACCCGCAACACGCGAGCCCCGAGGCCCACGACGATGCCGCCGACGACCGCCAGCGTCAGCGAGTGCGTGGCGCCGCGATGGCCCCACTCGGCGCCGTACGGCACGCCGCGCATGAAGCCGACGACGTCGATGTCGGGAAGGAGTGAGAGTGCGGACCAGAAGACGAGCGGAACCCGGCGGTGCTGGTCATTCGCTCGGGCCGCGGCCAGTCCGACGGCGACGTGACCGATCGAGGCCATGAGTCAGGTCCGCCTGAAGGCGGACTCTACTTCTTGTCTTTGGCGGCTTCCTTCACCACGAGGCCGCCGGTGATGCCTTCGACCTGGTGGCCGACCGCGAGCCTGCGCATCGCCTGAATCTCGGCGGGCGTCGCGACTTTCGGATCGACGTTCGCCTGCGCGCAGGTGAACCCGCGCAGCGTGCACTCCGACGTCGTGTGGACGATGCCGCGCTCCTTCATCATCTTCTGCATCAGCGCGACGGCCTCCTCGTGGATGATCACGGCGTTGTTGGGCACGAACGTACCGACGCCGATGGCGTAGTCGATCGGCATCAGCGGCTCGACGCTCGCGCCGAACGCGCCGTCGTTCTTCTTGCCGAGATCGTACGCCGCGAGATCGGCGCCCTGATCGACGAGGTACTGGATGATCTTCGTGTCGCCGAGGTTCGCGGCGACCATCAGCGGCGTGATGCCGTAGTTGTCGGCGTCGTTGACGTCCGCGCCGAGGCCGACGAAGAGCTTCACGACTTCCAGCCGCTCAGCCGGCGTCTTCCCTTTGCTGTAGCCCTGGATGAACCCGAGCGAGGCCGCGGCTTCGATCATCGTCTCGCCGTCGCTCGACTTGATCTTCGGATCCGCGCCGTGCTCGAGCAGCAGCTTGCACAGCTCCAGGTCCGCCGAGAATGCCGCCCGCATCAACGGCGTCGCGAAGACGATGCGGGGCGAGCCGGCGCGCATGCGGGCGCGCGGCGTGTTGTTCACGAGCGCGTTGGGATTCGCGCCGCGATCGAGCAGCTTCCTGATCAGTGGAAGCGGATCGGCCGTCACCATCCACGGGAAGTTCGGAGCCGTTTCCATGTTGCGGCGGTCGACGGCCCAGAAGAGCGGCGTGAATCCCTGCGTGTCGGCCTTGTTGACGCCCGAGTTGCTGTCGACGAGGAACGACGCGAGGTCGTAGTTGCCGTTGAAGATCGCGAGGCCCAGCGCGTCCTTGCCGTCGCCGGCGACCGCGTTCACGTCGGCGCCGGCCGCGATGAGCAGCTTCGCGGACGCGACGTCGCCCTCGCGCGCGGCCAGGTGCAGCGGCGTCAGCCAGCCGCTGGCGAACTCCTCCACCTTCTGCTTCGCATCGTCTCTGACGGGCGTGCGGCCTTCGAAGCCGCGGCCGTTGGCCGGGGCGACGAAGTTCGATCGCGCGTGGACGTCGGCGCCGTGGTCGAGGAGGACTTTCACCGCGTCCGGATGACGCTCGGACACGGCCCACATCAGCGGCGTCGTCCCGCCCCACGATTCCTTCGCGTTCACGTTCGCGCCGCTCTCAATCAGCACGTTCAGCGCCGACGTCTTGCCGGTGCGCGCGGCCATCATCAGCGCCGTGTCGCCGGTCGAGGTGAGCGGCCCGTTCGGATCGGCGCCGGCTTTGATGAGCTTTTCAATCATGGACGCGCTGCCGTTGAGCGCGGCCATCTGCAGCGGCGTCGCGCCGTCGCGATTGGCCGAGGTGACCTTCGCGCCCGCGCGGATGAGCGCGTCGGCCGTCTCCACGTCGTCGTAGCGCACGGCCCAGAGCAGCGCCGTCGTGCCGTCGTTCTGCGGCGCGTTGACGTCCGCCTTCTTCTGCAGGAGCACGCGCACCGCGGCCGCGTCGCGGCGCTGCACGGCGTCGGCGAGGTCGGCGGGGCCCGCGGCGCTGGCTGCGACGCCCGACACGAGCACAGCGGCGACGCCGGCGAGCACGATTCGAAGAGTCATGCGGATGTTTTTACCACCCCGATATCGCACCCGCAACAGAAAAGCAAGGTCAGGCATTGGCGTTGCACATCTCTACGCGTCGAAGGAGAAACTCGCATGATCGACGGCGTCCGGCGGGTGTCGTGGCCAACGACCCTCTTACTGATCGTCACGTGCGGTCCGGCGTCGGCGCAGCAGGGACATCCGCTGCCGGCGCCGTGGCAGCAGGCGGATGTCGGTGACGTCGGCCTCGCCGGGAGCGCGGCTCAAGGATCCGACGGGGATCTGTTCATCAACGGCGCGGGGAGCGACATCTGGGGCACGCCGGACAGCTTCCATTTCGTCTACCAGCCGCTCGGGGACGGAAAGATCACGTCGAACTACGCCACGCTCGAGAACACGAACCCGTTCGCGAAAATCGGCCTGATGATCCGGCTGTCGCTCGATCCCGGTTCGCCCGAAGTCATTCTCGACGTCAAGCCCGACAACACGGTCGAGTTCATGACGCGATCGACACAAGGCGGCCAGACGCGGTTCGTCGCCGGCTGGCCGAACAAGGGCGGCATGCAGCTCATCCGCCGCGACGGCGTCGTGACCGGCATCATCTGCTCATCCGACCATGGATGCGAGATTGTCGGCAGCGTGGCGTTTCCGTCGGGGCCCGCGCTTGTCGGCGCCGCGATCACCAGCCACGATTCCACGATGATCAATCACGGCATGTTCGCCGCCGCCATGCCGTCCGTGTCGTCGGTGCCCGATCCGTGGAACTCGATCGACGTCGGCACCGTCGGCCTCGCCGGCTCCGCCGGCTACGAGAACGGCACGTTCACCGTGAAGGGATCCGGCGCCGACATCTGGGGCACGGCCGACGCGT
>DATNBT010000127.1:0-2075 GCA_035571855.1 Vicinamibacterales bacterium | reverse complement strand
CGACCTGAAGCTGTTCGCGCTGGCCCCCCCGTCCCCGCCGTCCCCGCCGGGGTCTGACCCGTGTCTGACCCCTTCCGAGCGGGACCAGAGGTAGAATCCGCCGGTCATCACCAATGCGATCCCTCCTCCTCGTGGCCGCCTTCTCTCTGATGCCGGTGCAGGACGCGCGGTCGCCGGTGCCGTCCTCGGTGCTGCGCTATCGCGAGTTCACGATGCGCTTCGCGCCCGACGGCTCGTTCGAGCTGCAGGGCACGGGGTATCCGACGTTCAAAGGCACCTGGAAGCGGGTCGGCGCCGACGAAGTCGAAATCGCCGCGCCCAACGTCCGCGGCGGCTGCCCGGAAGCGGCGCGCTACCGCGTGCGCAGCCAGGAGCGCTGGACGGTGTTGGAGGCGGTCAACGATCCGTGCGAGGGACGACAGTTCTTCCTGGATCGCAGCAGCTGGCTCCCGGACGGCGTCAACGTCAAGGACGTCATACCGGCGCGGAAGATCGTCCGCACCGCGGCGCCGGGGCGCGTGGAGCTGCCGAAGCCGGCGCCCGCGGCAGGGAGCTGGCCGTCCTTCCGCGGCCCGCGCGCGTCGGGCATCGCCGACGGCATGAACCTGCCCGACACGTGGGACGGCGCCAAGGGCACCAACATCCTGTGGCGCGCCGCGGTTCCGGGGCTCGCGCACTCCAGCCCCGTCGTCTGGGGCCGGCAGCTGTTCGTGACGACTGCCATCAGCAGCGAGTCGAACGCGTCGTTCAAGCCAGGGCTCTACGGCGAAGGGACCGCGTCCGCGGACCGATCGCGTCACACGTGGGCGATCCTGTGTCTCGACACGTCCACCGGCAAGCTGCTGTGGCGGCGCGACGCGCACGTCGGCGAGCCGCTCGAGAAGCGCCACATCAAGTCGACCTACGCCAGCGCGACGCCGGCGACCGACGGCCGGATCGTCGTGGCGTCGTTCGGGTCGCAGGGGCTGCACGCGTACGACGTCAACGGAACGTTCCTGTGGAGCGTGGACCTGGGCCGCATGGACGTCGGCGCCTACGACATTCCGTCGTACGAGTGGGGCACCGCGAGCTCGCCGATCATCTGGGACGACCTGGTCATCCTGCAGGTCGACACGCAGGTCGACTCGTTCCTGATCGCGCTCAAGGCGGCCACCGGTGACATCGCCTGGAAGACGGATCGGGAAGAGCTGCCGTCGTGGGGAACGCCGACCGTGGCGGAGACGGGCGCCGGCCCGGTGCTCGTCACCAACGCCTCGAACTTCATCCGCGGCTACGACCCGCGTACCGGGAAGGAGCTGTGGCGGCTCGGCGGCAGCTCGAAGATCACCGCGCCGACGCCGGTGTTCGACGAGGGGCTGTTCGTGATCGCGAGCGGCCGGCGCCCCGAGAAGCCGATCTACGTCGTTCGCGCCGACGCGCGCGGCGACATCACGCTCGCCGGCGACAAGACCAGCAGCGACGCGGTCGCGTGGAGCCGCAAGGGGCGCGGGTCGTACATGCCGACGCCGCTCGTCTACCGCGGCATCGTCTACGTCCTCGACAACAGCGGCATCTTCGACGCCTACGACCTGAAGACCGGGCAGGAGATCTACCGCCAGCGGCTGGAGACGATCGGCGACGGCTTCAGCGCGTCGCCGGTCGCGGCCGACGGCAAGATCTACCTGTCGAACGAGGACGGCGACATCCTGGTCGTCGCCGCCGGCCGCGAGTTCAAGGCGCTGGCGGCCAACTCGATGGGCGACCTGCTGATGGCGACGCCGGCGCTGTCGAACGGCGTGATGTTCGTCCGCACCGCGCAGTCGCTCTATGCGATCGGACGGAGGAGGTAGAGGCGTGGCGCGTCCTCCATCACTCGCCGATCCCGGCCTCGCCGAAGAGCTCGTCGCGCGCCTGGAGAAGCTGCGCGAGAAGCGGCCGCGGGCGTGGGGCAAGATGACCGCGCACGAGATGCTGTGCCATCTCGCCGACTCGTTCGAAGGGGTGATGGGGGAGCGGCCGATCTCGCCGGCGGCGGATACGTGGATGAACCGGACGGTGATCAAGTACATCGCGCTGCACACCACGCTGGCCTGGCC
>DATNBT010000126.1:0-10652 GCA_035571855.1 Vicinamibacterales bacterium | reverse complement strand
AAGCGGAGCTGCGCCTCGTCACCTACCCGAATCACGCTGATGTTGGCCGGCGCGACAGGTATCAGGTGCAGGGGCGCCAGCGGCGGACCCTTACGGCCGCACGCCAGCATGGATGCCGCAATCAGAAAGACAGCCAGCCGTCGCCTGGCGCTCATCAGAGGATGTAGCGCGACAGATCGTTGTTGCCGACGATATCGGCAAGCATGCGATCGACGTACGCCTCGTCTATGGTGATGTCCTTGTCCGCGAGATCTGGAGCGTTAAACGATACGTCGTCGAGCAGCTTTTCCATGACGGTATGGAGCCGGCGCGCACCGATGTTTTCGGTGCGCTCGTTCACGAGCGTTGCGAAGTCGGCAATCCGCTCGATCGCCCCCTCAGTGAATCGGACGGTGAGACCTTCCGTCGAGAGTAGCGCCGTGTACTGCTTGATCAGCGCGCTCTTCGGTTCGGTCAGGATGCGGACGAAATCGCCGCGCCCGAGCGCTTCGAGCTCGACACGGATCGGAAACCGTCCCTGGAGCTCCGGGATCAAATCCGCCGGCTTCGAGACGTGGAACGCACCCGCGGCGATGAACAGGATGTGATCCGTCTTCACCATTCCGTGCTTTGTGTTGACGGTCGTGCCTTCGACGATGGGCAGGATGTCCCGCTGCACGCCTTCGCGGCTGACGTCTGGACCATGTCCGCCTTCGCGTCCGGCGACCTTGTCGATTTCATCGATGAAGATGATCCCCGCTTGCTGCACGCGATCGACCGCTGCGCGCGACACGCTCTCCATGTCGATGAGCTTCTGCTCCTCTTCCTGGGCGAGCGCCTCGAGCGCGGCCGGAATCGCCAGCCGACGCTTCCGCGTCTTGCCCTGGAAAAGGCCCGGCAGCATGTCCTTGACGTTGATGTCGACCTCTTCGATCGATGAGCCGGCGATGATTTCAAAGGACGGAAAACTCTTCTCGCGAACCTCGATCTCAACCTGCTTGTGATCGAGACGTCCTTCGCGGAGTTGCTCGCGCAGCTTTTCACGCGTTCGCTGCGCCTGTTCGCGGATGCTTGCCGCCTGGTCGTCGTAATCCGGAGCCGGCGGCAGCGGCGGCAGGAGCAGATCGAGCACACGTTCCTCGGCCGCTTCGCGCGCCTTCTCGCGAACTTCGACCAGCCGTTCTTCCTTCACCATGTCGACGGCCAGCTCGACGAGATCGCGCACCATCGATTCGACATCGCGGCCGACGTAGCCGACTTCCGTGAACTTCGAAGCCTCGACCTTCACGAAGGGCGATTGCGCCAGCCGTGCGAGACGCCGCGCGATTTCGGTCTTGCCGACGCCGGTCGGCCCGATCATCAGAATGTTCTTCGGCGCGATCTCTTCGGCGAGATCCGGCGACAGCTTCTGCCGCCGCATGCGGTTGCGCAGCGCGATCGCGACCGCGCGTTTGGCCGCCGCCTGGCCGACGACGTACTTGTCGAGCTCGGCGACGATCTGCCGTGGCGTGAGCGATTCGGTCGCGGTCTGCGTCGCCTCGGGAAGCATGATGGCCATTAGAGCTCTTCAACAACTATCTGCTGGTTCGTGTAGATGCAGATCTGCCCGGCAATCGCCATCGACTTCTCGGCGATTTCGCGGGCGCTCAGTGTCGTGTTCGCCGCGAGCGCCTTCGCGGCAGCCAGCGCGTACGGTCCGCCCGATCCGATCGCCACGATCCCGTCGTCGGGCTCGATGAGATCGCCGTTGCCCGACAGCAGGAACATCGCCGACGGGTCGAGCACGATCAGCATCGCCTCGAGCCGGCGAAGAATGCGATCGGTGCGCCAGTCTTTCGCGAGCTCGACGGCCGATCGCTCCAGGTTGCCTCGGTACTGCTCGAGCTTGGACTCGAAGCGCGAGAACAGCGCGAACGAGTCCGCGGCCGATCCCGCGAAGCCGGCGAGGATCTTGTCGTTGTACAGCCGCCGGATCTTCTTCGCGGTCTGCTTCACGACGGTGTTGCCGAAGGTGACCTGTCCATCTCCCGCCATGACCGAGTGGTTGTCGTGCCGGACGGCGAGGATGGTGGTGGAGTGCAGCATGAGGGGCAATTTCCGAGTCTATCGGTCGCCTCGAAAGGGTGTCAAGAAATGCGGACGCTTATGCGACGATAGGCGCGGTTTTCGCGGCCCGTTCATTGGCAGCCGAGTTGCGTAAGCGAACCCTATGACGCGACATCTGTCCTCCACGGTGTTCATCGTCTGTTTGACGCTGCCGGCGGCCGCGTGGGCGCAGCACACCAACAGCGGAGGTGCTCCGGCAGTCGGGACCGCGTCGCCGTCGGGCGGCGGCGGCGGATCGTCCAGCGGCTCGTCGGGATCCTCGGGCGGATCGAGCTCCAGCGGGTCGAGTTCCAGTTCTGGCGACAGCGGATCGTTCAATCCGAGCGGAGGCCGCAGGCGCGGCGGCGTTCCCGCGAACGGGACGGCGTCGCGGGGATCGGTGCCGGGCTCCGGCGGGACGATCGTCGTCACCGAAGGCAGCGGGTTCTACCCGTGGGGCTGGGGATACGACGGCGGCGCGATCGCGGGCGGATATTTCGGCGGCTACTACGGCGCGTACGATCCGTGGTACGGCTGGTTCCCGACGTACGCGCCGGCGGCGTACGGCGGCGGTCCCGACGACACCGGCGGCCTGCGGATCAGAGTCACACCCAACGACGCGAACGTCTACGTCGACGGTTTCTACGTCGGCGTCGTCGACGACTTCGACAACGCGTTCCAGAAACTGAAGCTCGAGCCGGGACCGCACCACATCGAGATCCGCGCGCCGCAGCACCGGCCGCTCGCCGTCGACGTGATGATTCAGGAAGATTTGACGATTACGTACCGCGGGGAGCTGGCGAAGCAGTAGCCTTCTTCACCCACCAGTAGATCGGAATGCCGGCGGCCATGACACCGACGCCGGCCAACGCCACGTTCCTGCCCTGCGGGTCGACGAACGTGTTGACCACGATCGCGAATCCCACCAGACAGAACAGCGCCGGCGCCCACGGATAGCCCCACGCTTTGAACACTTCGGCCTGCGTCGGCGTGCGCCGGACGAAGAAGAGCGACAGCACCGCCAGCGCGGAAAACAGAATCACGCCGAAGCCCGTGTACGTCAGCAGCTGCTCGAACGTCCCCGACAGCACGAGCAGCGAGCTCCATGCGGCTTGCGCGATGATGGCAATCGCCGGCGTGCGGAAGCGCGGATGCACGCGCGCGGCGGCCGGCACGAACGCGCCGTCGCGCGCCATCGCGAAGTAGACGCGCGGCCCCGCGGTCGTCATCGCGCTGAGGCTGCTCAGCAGGATGACGACGGCGACGACGGCGAAGAGCACCGCGGCCGCCGGCCCGAACAGGCGTTCCGCCGCGATTTCGCCGACCGCGACGCCGCTCAGAAACTGCTCCTGCGGCACCACACGCAGATACAGCGCGTTCAACGCCAGGTACAGCGCGACGGTGCCGACCGTCCCGATCAGCAGCGCGCGCGGCACGTTGCGCACCGGATGCTTGATCTCCTCGGCGACATACACCGCCGCGTTCCATCCCGAGTAGCTGAACATGATCGGCACCAGCGCGAGCAGCCAGCTCGACGCGTGCACGGGCGCGCCGTTGGTGAACGCGGGCTGTCCGCTGACGCGCGTCACCAGCAGCCCGATGGCCGCGAACGCCAGCAGCGCGCCGACCTTCAGCGTCGTCAGCGAGTTCTGCAGCACGCGTCCGAGGCCGACGCCGCGCATCTGAATCAGCGCGAGGGCCATGATGACGATGATCGCGACCAGGGCGCGGACCGAGATCGTCAGCCCGAGCGGGCCGACGTGCCACGCCGCGAGGGGCGTCGCGTTGCCGACGCCGGGAATCAGCCGATCGAGGTACGCCGCGACGCCGACCCCGCCGGCGGCAATCGCGCCGCTGAACCCCGCGACGAACGACGTCCAGCCGGTGAGAAACGCGGCGAGGCCGCCGAACGCTTCGCGCAGATAGACGTACTCGCCGCCCGCTTCCGGCTGCCGCGCCGCGAGCTCCGCGTACGCGAGCGCGCCGAACAGCGCGAGCACGCCGCCGAGCGCCCACACGCCGAGGATCGCCGCGCGGTTCGGGAGCAGCTGCGCGATGAAGCTCGGGGTGATGAAGATCCCGACGCCGATGACGTTGGAGATGACGATGGCCGCGGCGTCCCAGGGACCGAGACGCCGCTCGAGTGACGGGTGATCCGCGCCGCCGAGCACGGGACTAGTCTAGTTCTACTCTACGAACTCGTGCTTGACCGGATACTCGCCGAGCTTCGTCCACGCGATCGAGCCGTATTTCGCGGTGAGCCGGGCGCGCGCGTCGACGAAGTACTGGCTCTTCATGATCGTCGCGCGGGGGTCGGTGCCTTTCGCGCCGTGATCCGACTGCAGCGTGATGAACGGCGTCGTCGCGCCGGGTTTGAGGCCCTCGGAGCCGGTCACGCTCTGAAAGCGCGATCCCCACTCCTTCTCTTCCTTCGCCGGCTGGAACATCGCGTTCACCTGCAGCACGGGCAGGTTCTGATCGGAGTTGTTCTTCAGGCGGAACTTGATGAACGGGACGAGCTTGTTCTGGCCGTCTTCCGTGATGCCGGCATCGGCCCAGCCGGTCGACATGTCGACGACCTCGAGCTTGGCCGCAAGATCCACCGGCTTTCCGCACGAGACGGCACCGAGGATCGTGACAACGCCGACGGCGGCGACGGCAAGTGCGGCGGCGCGGGTTCGCATGAACACTATTTTAGAACATCCGCTTTTCGTTCTCGATGCGCTTCAGCACCTCGTCGCGCGATATCTGTCCGGCCCGGAACGACTGCAGGTCGCTCCCCTTGATCCGGATGACGACGGTCTGGCCGTCGTTGTCGGGCGAGGCGATGCGCGGCCGATCCTGAATGCCGCGGGCGGCGACGGTCAGCCACTCATCCGGGCCGACCGCGAGCGGAGCGCTGTAGTCGAGCATCGCGTCGGCGATCGCCTGCACGACTTCCGCGCGGTACGCCTCGTTCGGACTGTTGAGCAGGGTGTCGTCGTTCTGCGCGGGCCTCGGCGCGAGTGACGCGGCCGATACGCTGCGATCCGGCGGGCTCGGCGGATTGGCGGCCGCGCCGGCGCCATTCGGACGGCGGCGATTCGGCAGCACCGGCGCGACCGTCGACGCCGGCACCGTCGGCGAGGCGGGCGCAGCCGCGGGACCGGACTGATCGAGCGTGCGCAGGCTCCACAACAGCGTGCCGTTCGACGAGGGCACTTCGACGTCGAAGAACACGCCGTACCCGTCGAGGCGGAAGCCGCGCACGCGCGGGTTGTCGAGAATCATCAGCTGCGCGGGCGCGTCAGGGAACACGGCCTGCAGCCGATCGCGGAAGTTCGCGGCGCCGTGTTCGACCGCGCCTTCGAGCACGCGTTCCATCACGCCAATCTGATAGTGCGTCTGCCGCGGATCGCCCGCGCGCGGCGCCGGCGCCTGCGCGAAGGCGGGCGCGGCCATGGTGACGCCGAGGAGTGCTGCTGCCAGTGTCTTCATGATGTCCCTGCTACCTCTGCTGCGACGCCGGCACGGCGGCCGGCAGCAGATAGTTGATCTGCCGCTGCTGCTTCGCGATCTCGTCGCCGTACGTATTCATGACGTTCTGCAGCAGCTGGTTCGTGCGGCGGACGTCGCCCGTCCGCTGCGCGGAAAGGTCCTTCTGGAGCTGCACGAGGTGCAGCGCCAGCTGCTGTTCCTGCTTCTTCTCGCTCTGATCGATCAACGCGCCCACGCGCCTCAGCACCTCGGCGTCCATGGCCGCCGCCTGCGCGACCGGCGCGGGTGAGGTGTTCGCGGCGCGGACGCTCGCGGTCTGCGCGCGCATTTCGGTCTGCAGCTGCTCCCGCATCGCGGTGAGCTCCGCGCGCCAGGGGGCGGCATCGGCAGGCGGCGTCTGCGGCGCCGGCTGCACTGCGGGCCTCGACCAGCCGGTCGTGACGTTCAACCCGTGGCCGCGGTCGTAGCGGATGTCGAGATTCGCAATCGACGCGGACACGCCGAGCACGAGCATCGCGGCGGCAACCTGCGCCCACACCGGCACGCTCTGCCACCACGCGACGCTCGACTGGTGACTGGTGACCGGTGACTGGTGACTCCGCGGCGCGGGCGCGGTCCAGTGCGCGAGACTCGTTCGCACCTCGCGCATCTCCGCGAGTTCGGCGCGGCAGGCCAGACAGACCGTCACATGCGTCTCGAACGCGACGCGCTCCGAGGGTTCGATGTCGTCGTACAGGTACCCGACGAGCACCGCTTCACGATCGGGATAGCTACAGGAGAAGTCAGTCATTGGTCACTCTTGCCAAGCTCGCGGCGAAGAACCGCGAGCCCCTGATACAGCCGTGTTTTCACCGTGCTCAGCGGACAGCCGGCGAGGTCCGCGATTTCCTGGAACGTGAGCCCGTGGTACTCCTTCAAGATGATGGCCGTCCGCTGCTCTTCGGGCAGCTTCGCCATCGCCCTCTCGACCGCGCGCGTCAGATCGTGCCTCGCCACGACGTCTTCGATCGCTTCGGTCGGCTCGCGAGCCGCGGCCAGCTCCATCACGTCGACGTCCTCGGGAAGCTGCACCACCGGCGTTCTCCGCTGGCGGCGCACCCAGTCGCGGCAGAGGTTGAGCGCGATGCGGTAGAGCCACGACGAGAACTTCGCCTGCCCGCGAAAGCCGCTGAGCGCCCGGTACGCGCGCAGGAAGGTCTCCTGGCACACGTCGCGTGCGTCCTCTTCGCGGCCGAGCGTGCGGTACGCGAGGGCATAGATGGGCCGTTCCCATCTCAACACCAGTTGATTGAAGCTCTCGGCATCGCCACCTATCGATCGGGTGACGAGCTCTTCGTCAGACCACGTCATGCGGGGCGCGGCACTCTGGACACTTAGACTCCGGGGCCGGAGCCACGGCCGGTATGTTTCTCAGGTGCCGTATTCCTCACGTAAAGTATACGGCTCGCAAGACTTATTTCCATTTGGCGGGCCCTCGGCGTATCGCTTACAATTCGCGACAGCGCGTTCCCCCCACGCGGCTTCATTAATTAATGTCTCAAATCGGCACCACCAGTCCGCCACTGATCTCGCTGCTCGCCGCGGGATCGCGGACGATCGACCTGCTGCCCCATCTGCACCGGTACGCGATCGAGACGACCGGCGGCGGATGTTCGCTGCTCTTCGAGCACAACCCGCGCAGCGGCGCGCTGCATCCGACGTCGGGCTACGGCCTCGACGAGCTGCGCGTCGATCCCTGGAGCGCCGGCGAATCGGAAGGCACGCTGATCGAGCAGGCATTCAAGCGGCGCGGCCCGATGGTCGTCGACGACATCGCCCGCCAGATGCCCGACCTCAAGCTGCGGCTGGGGACGGCGAACGCACTGCTCCTGCCACTCGCACAGGGCGACGAACGCCTCGGCGTGCTCGCCATCGGGTTCACGAACATCCCCGATCCCGCGGAAATCGGGATCGACAGCATCGCGGTGCTCGACACGTTCGTCACGGCGATGGAGCTGCTCCGCCTGCGGCGCCACTCCACCCTGCTGCGCGATCTCCGCGATCTCATCGACGAGTTCTCGGCGAGCATCTCGGCGACGCTCAACCTCACGGCCGGCCTCGAGATCTTCTGCGTCGGGGCGAACCGGCTGTTCGGCGCCGACCGCACGTCCGTCTGGGTCCACGACCGGCGCGGACGCCAGCTGGTCCTGCAGGGCTCATCCGATCCCGAAACCATCTCGCGCAACGTGCGCGTCAGCGCCGACGATCCGCTTGCGCCCGCGGCCGTCGCCATGCGGCGCTCGCGCGCGGAGATCACGGCGAGCGGCGACGAGGCGACGTACACCGTCACGGTCCCGCTTCGCGGCTACCGCCGCGCGCTGGGAACGATCGTGTTCGAAAGCGCGCGCATCGAGGCGGGCGGCGAGCTGGAGCTGCTCGATCGCGCGGACGAGCTCGGCCGGCAGCTGTCCAACGCCATCGAAACGACGCAGCTGCTCGACGACGTCATCCGTTCGCGGCGCGAGCTCGAGAACGCCTTCGACTCGATCTGGCATCTGGTCGTCGTCGTCGACCGGACCGGGAAGATCGTGCAGGTGAACGAGGCGTTCGCGAACAGGCTGGGCCGCTCGCGCGAGGCGCTCCTCGGCCAGACACTCTCCGAATGCGTGGGCCCTGAACTGTCGTCGTGGGTCGCCGGCCAGCAGAAAGAAGAACTCCGGTCCGATCCGACGACGCCAGCCATGTGCGAGCTCGTCGATCCCGCGCTCGACGGACCGTTCATGTTCACTGTGACGGATATGGTCGATCAGGAGCGCCGGAAGACCGGCATGGTGCTGGTCGCCCGCGATCTCACGCCGCAGTCCAAGCTCGAGGTCGAACGCGAGGAACTGCGCAAGCGCCTGACGCAGTCGGAGAAGCTGGCCGCGCTCGGCCAGTTCGTGGCGGGCATCGCCCACGAACTCAACAACCCCCTGCAGGGCGTGCTCGGCCATCTCGAGCTGCTGCGCGTCACCGGGGCGTTTCCCAAGCAGCTTCGCAAGGAAGTGCAGACGATCTATCGCGAGGCTGATCGGGCAGCCAAAATCGTGCGCAACCTGCTGGTCTTTGCAGGTTCGCGGCGTCTTGCCCGCCGCGCTGTCTCTCTGCCGCCGATCCTCCAGAAAGTCGTTGCACTCCGATCCGCCGCCTGCCGTGCCCAGGACATCGAAGTCGTGCGACACTATGAGCAGAAACTGCCCCGCGTGCAGAGCGATCCGCTGCTGCTTCATCAGGTGTTTCTGAACATCATGATGAACGCCGAGCAGGCGATCGCGGCCACGGGACGTCCGGGCAAGATAGAAATCACGTCGAAGAAGACGCGGGACCGGCTTGTGACCACCGTGCGCGACACGGGCGGCGGCATTCCGGAGGAAGCGTTGTCGCGGATCTTCGAACCGTTCTACACGACGAAGGAAGTCGGCAAGGGCACCGGGCTCGGCCTGGCCATTGCCTACGGCATCGTGCAGGAACATGGCGGTCAGATCCTCGCGGCCAACCATCCGGACGGCGGCGCGATGTTCACCGTGGAGTTGCCCGTCGGGCCCGCGCCCGACCAAGTGAAGGAATGATGGACGAGACGTTTCTGACGACCGAAGAGGTGCTCGAGTACCTCCAGGTGAATCTGCGGACGGTCTACCGGCTGATCAAGGCGGGCAAGATTCCCGCCGTCCGCGTCGGCCGGCAGTGGCGCTTCCGCAAGCGCGACATCGACGCGTGGCTCGACAGCCAGCGTCCGCGCGGCGGCTCGCGCGCCGCCGCTTCCGCTCCGGCGTCCTCGGCTCCCGCGCGTCCCGCGGCCGGCAACGCACGCCCGCGCGTCCTCGTCGTCGACGACGAAGCCAGCATCAGGGATCTGCTGTCGAAGACGCTCGCGCTGGCCGAATACGACGTGGACGTCGCGCCCGACGGCCGATCCGCCCTCGAGCGCATGCGCATGTATCCGTACGACCTGCTGATCGCGGACCTGAAGATGCCGGGGATGGACGGCCTCACGGTCATCCGCGAAGCGAAGCGCTACAAGGGCGATCTGCCGGTCATCATCATCACCGGCTTCTCCACCGAGTCGAGCGCCATCGAGGCGGTGAATCTCGGCGTCGCCGGCTATCTCACCAAGCCCTTCCGCGTCCCCCAAGTGCTTGCCGCCGCCGCCAAAGCCTTAGGGGAATAGCCGGGTCATTCGCAGCGTTGATCCAGCTTTCCGAGCTGACCAAGTCGTTCGGCGACAGGGTCCTGTTCGACCACGTCACGTGGCAGATCACTGACGGCGAACGGGTCGGCCTGTGCGGCCCGAACGGCGCCGGCAAGACCACGCTGTTAAAGATGATGGCGGGGATCGACGAGCCCGACTCGGGCGCGATCCTCAAGCCCGCCACGCTGACGGTCGGCTACCTTCCGCAGGACGGCCTCGCGCACAGCGGGCGCAGCCTCATCGACGAGGCGACGAGCGCGTTCGGCGATCTGCTCCGCATCAAAGCCGAGATGCACGACGTCGAGGAGCGTCTCGGCGACGCATCTGTCCCGCAGGCCGAGCACGACGACATGCTCGCGCGCTACAGCGATCTCCAGGACACGTTCCGCCATCGCGACGGGTACTCGATCGAGCTGAAGACCGCGACCGTCCTGCAGGGACTCGGGTTCAAGACGGCCGACTTCCCGCGGCCGTGCGAGACGTTCTCGGGCGGCTGGCAGATGCGCATCGCGCTCGCGAAGCTGCTGCTCGGCCAGCCCAGCCTGCTGCTGCTCGACGAACCGACGAACCACCTCGATCTCGAAGCGCGCAACTGGCTCGAGGAATACCTGCACGCGTATCCGTACGCCGTCATCCTCGTCAGCCACGATCGCTTCTTCCTGGACGCCGTCGTCACACGCATCGCCGACCTGACGCTGCGCACGCTGACCGACTACGTCGGCAACTACAGCGACTACATCGTCCAGCACGAAGCCAAGATCGAGGCGATGCGGAAAGCCAAGCGCGAGCAGGACGAAGAGATTGCCCGGGTGAAGATGTTCATCGACCGGTTCCGGTATCAGGCGACCAAGGCGTCGCAGGTGCAGAGCCGGATCAAGATGCTCGAGAAGGTCGTGCCGATCGA
>DATNBT010000125.1:0-8098 GCA_035571855.1 Vicinamibacterales bacterium | reverse complement strand
CGGCGGGGCCGGAACACGCGACTGGTGGCGCGACCACCTCGCGGACGCGTTCCGCGCGATCGTCAGGCGCGAGAAGCTGACGTCACGCCACGCAGTGATGAAGAAGATTCAGAAACGCTGGCCGGCGGTCCTGACGGCGTCCACGACCTGATCGAACTTCACGCGCTGCATCTCCTTCGTGCGGCGGTCCCGCACTTCGGCCGTTCCGTCCTTGAGGCCTTTCGCGCCGACGACCACGCGAATCGGCATGCCGAGCAGGTCGGCATCCTTGAACTTGACGCCGGGGCTGAGGCCCTCGCGATCGTCGTGCAGCACTTCGAAGCCGGCCGCCTCGAGCTCACGTTCCGCGCGCCCGGCGGCGGCGGACACGTCGGGGTTGCCGGCGTCGAGGCTGAGCAGGTGGATGTGGAACGGCGCCACCGGCCACGGCCAGATGATGCCGTCGGCGTCGTGGCCCTGCTCGATGACCGCGGCAATCGTGCGCGTGATGCCGATGCCGTAGCACCCCATCACCATCGGCTTGCTCGCGCCGCCTTCGTCCAGGTAGTTGCAGTTCATCGACGTCGAGTACTTGGTCCCCAGCTTGAACACCTGGCCGACCTCGATGCCGCGGAACGCCTGATAGTGCCCCTTGCCGCAGCGCGTGCAGACATCGCCCGCGTTGGCCGTCCGCAGATCGTGGAAGCCCTCGAAGCGCGTGAGATCGCGGCCCGGCTTGAAGCCGTAGTGATGATAGCCGTCGCGGTTGGCGCCGCAGGTGAGGTTGAACGCGCCTTCGAGGCTGCGATCCACGTACGTCGGCACGTCGAGCTCCACCGGCCCGATGAATCCTGACGGCGCGCCGGCGAGCTTCTCGGCGTCCGCGAGCGGCGCGAGCTCGATCGCGTCCGCGCCCGTCAGGTTTTTCAGCTTCACGAGATTCGGTTCGTGGTCGCTCCTCAGCACCAGGCCGATGTCGCTCGTGACGCCGCCCTTCGTGATCCGGTACAGATAGAACTTCGACGCGTGATCGAGCGGCAGCTCGAACGCTTTCGCCTGCGCCTCCATCTGCACGATGCCGGGCGTGTGGAAATGCGCGGGCTGGAGCGCGAGCTCCGCCTCGCTCGCGTACGCGAACGGCAGCTGCGGCGCCTCGGTCTTCTCGACGTTGGACGTGTACTCGCAGGAGTCGCAGCTGAGAATGGCGTCTTCGCCGCTCTCGGCGAGCACGTGGAATTCATGCGTGAAGCTGCCGCCGATGGCGCCGCTGTCGGCTTCGACCGGCCGGAACTTCACGCCGAGCCGGCTGAAGATCCGCTTGTACGCCTCGAACATCACCCAGTACTCGCGATCGGCGTCCGCGTCGTCCACGTGGAACGAGTAGCCGTCCTTCATGATGAACTCGCGGCCGCGCATCAGGCCGAAGCGCGGGCGGATCTCGTCGCGGAACTTCGTCTGGATCTGAAAGAGGTTGATCGGCAGCTGCTTGTAGCTGGTGATGATCTTCCGGACGATGTCCGTGACGACCTCTTCGTGCGTCGGCCCGAGGCAGAAGTCGGTGTCCTTGCGGTCCTTGAAGCGCAGGAGCTCCTTGCCGTAGAAGTTCCAGCGGCCGCTCTCCTCCCACAGCTCCTTCGGCTGCACCGTCGGCATCAGCAACTCCTGGCAGCCGTCGCGCGCGAGCTCCTCGCGGACGATGTTCTCGAACTTGCGGATGCTGCGGAGCGCCAGCGGCAGGTAGTCGTAGATGCCGGCGGCGACGCGCTGAATCATGCCCGCGCGCATCATCAGCTGCTGGCTGACGACGTCGGCGTCGCGCGGGGTCTCGCGATAGGTGTGGACCAGGAACCGTGACTGTTTCATAGGGTATCGACTATGTGAGCCTTCCAGTGTACATCGTCGTGTTCGGGGAAATCGGCGCGGTAGTGCGCGCCGCGGCTCTCGAGGCGCCTCAGCGCCGCGCGCGCGATCAGCCGCGCGACCGTCACGAGGTTGAACTGCTTCCACGCGTCGCCGTCGTCTGCGCGCGCGTTGGCGAGGGCGTCGCGGTGTGCCGCGTACGACGCGTCGAGCTTGGCGACCGCGTCTTCCAGTCCCTCGCGCGTGCGGAACAGTCCGACCGACTTCCACATCAGGTCACGCACCTCAGTCGTGGTGAGGGAGAGGCTCGCGGTCCGCGGTTCGATGTTCGGCGTGGCCGGGGCGGCTCGACGGTTGCTCGCAAGCGGCGCGGCCTGAGGCGGCTCGCGCATGGCGAGTGCCGCTCGGGCGCCGAACACGAGGCCCTCGAGCAGCGAGTTGCTGGCGAGGCGATTGGCGCCGTGCACACCGGTACACGCGACTTCTCCGGCGGCGAAGAGCCCTTTGAGCGACGTTCTCCCCCAGACGTCCGTGTTGACGCCGCCCATCACGTAATGCGCGGCCGGGCTGATCGGAATCGGATCCCGCGCGAGGTCCAGCCGAATCTGCCGGCACATATCTGCGATGGTCGGAAAGCGCCGCACCACGTAGTCCGGATCGAGGTGCGACAGCGACAGGAACACGGCCCCCCCGGTCGTCTCCATCTCGCGCATGATGCTGCGGGCGACGACGTCGCGCGGCGCGAGGTCGCCGTCGGGGTGATACCGCGTCATGAACGTCTCGCCGCGGGCGTTGATCAGCTTCGCCCCGTCGCCGCGGAGCGCTTCGGAGATGAGGAACCGCGGCGCGCCGGGAACGTTCAGCGCGGTCGGATGAAACTGGACGAACTCGAGGTCCGCCACGCGCGCGCCCGCGTGGAAGCCGAGGGCGACGCCGTCGCCGGTGGCGACGCGGGGATTCGTCGTGTGGCGGAACACCTGGCCGGCGCCGCCCGTCGCGAGCAGCGTCGCTTTCGCGCGCGCATCGCGCGGGAAGCCGTTCTGGTCGTAGAAGCGGACGCCGGCGCAGCGATCGTGTTCGACGAGGAGCTCGGTGACGAGCGCGTGGTTCGCGATCTCGACCGACTTGAACGAGCTGACGCGCGTCCACAGCAGACGCGCGATCTCACGTCCCGTCGCGTCGCCGGCGTGCAGCACGCGCCGGACGCTGTGCGCGGCTTCGCGGCCGCGCGACAGCTCGCCGTCGGGCTCGCGATCGAAACGCGTGCCCCAGTCGACGAGCTCCTGCACGTACGGCGGCCCTTCCTCCACGAGCACGCGCACGGCGTCCTCGTCGCAGAGGCCGTCGCCCGCCCTGATGGTGTCCGCCGCGTGCAGCGCGGGGCTGTCGTCGCTGCCGAGCGCGACGGCGATGCCGCCCTGCGCGTAGCCGGTGTTGCTTTCGGTCGGTTCGCCCTTGGTGAGAATCAGCACGCGACCGGCGGGCGCGAGCGCAATCGCCGCCCGCAGCCCGGCGATCCCTCCGCCGATGACCACGAAATCGGGCGACAGATACACGCAGTGTTATCCTACCATCCGCATCTCGCGCGCCTCCGGCGCGTCAGCCCGCTGGTCTTCTATGCCGCCTATCAGGATCGACGTCCCCACGCCTTCGCGCAGCTATTCGGTGCTCCTCGAAGACGGCGTGCTCGATCGCCTCGGCACGCTGCTGGACGAGATCAAGGCGCCCGCGCGCCGGTTCATCGTCTCGAGCCCGCTCGTGTGGCGCCTGCACGGCGCGCGCGTCGCGCGGGGGGCGCGCAAGCTCGAGCCGATCCTCGTGCCCGACGGCGAGCGCGCCAAACAACTGCCGACCGTCACGCGCATCTACGACGCGCTCGTGAAGGCGACGGCGGATCGCAGCTCGACGCTCGTCACCTTCGGCGGCGGCGTCATCGGCGACATGGCCGGCTACGCGGCGTCGACGTACCTGCGCGGCATTCCGCTCGTCCACGTTCCGACGACGCTGCTCGCGCAGGTGGACAGTTCGATCGGCGGCAAGGTCGGCGTGAATCATCCGCTCGGCAAGAACCTGATCGGCTCATTCTTCCAGCCGCACGGCGTGCTGATCGATCCCTCGGTCCTCTCCACGCTTCCCCGCCGCGAGTTCCGCGCCGGCCTTTATGAAGTGATCAAGTACGGCGTGACGTCCAGCGCGTCGCTCTTCGATCGCGTCGGCCGCGAACGCAAGGCGATCTTCGATCGCGAGCCCGCCGCCCTCGTGCCCATCATTGCCGAGTCGTGCCGGATTAAAGCGTCGGTCGTCGCGCAGGACGAGAAGGAATCCGGCATCCGCAGGATTCTGAACTTCGGCCACACCGCCGGGCATGCCATCGAGGCCGTCACGAAGTACAAGCGCTTCCGCCACGGCGAAGCGGTCGCGTACGGCATGCTCGTCGCCGCGCAGATCGCCGTCACGCGGGGAGCCTTCGCCGACACGGACCGCAAGGCGCTCGCCGACCTCATCGCCAGCCTCGGTCCGCTGCCGCCGATCAGCGATCTCTCGTCCGCGCAGATGCTCGACGCCATCCGTCACGACAAGAAAGTCGTCGCCGGCAGGCTGCACTACGTCCTCCCCACCGCCATCGGCGCGTGGGTCATCGTGGACGATGTGACGGAGAAGGAAATCAAAGCCGCGCTGCTGAAGGTCGGCTTCCGCCGGTAGTGTCCGCCTTCCGCCGGTAGCGTCCGCCTTCAGGCGGACCTAGAAGGTGAAAATCACGCCCATGTCGATCCGCCGCAGGTTGTTGACGGCGGTCGGCTGCGCGAAGAACGGCGAGGTGAGAATCCCGCTGTAGCCCGTGTAGTTGTAGTGGTTCGTCAGGTTCTGCGCCTCGACCCTGAACGAAATGCGGTAGCGCGCCTGGTCGCCCGCAAACTGATTCACCGTCAGCTGCCCGTTGTTGTTCGTGATCGCGATGCCCGGCGGCAGGGTGCCGATGCGCTTGCGGATCGGAATCGAGTACTGCGCCTGCAGGCCGAGCCCGCCCGTCGGCGCACCGCGGAGCGTGTTGCGTTCGACGCCCGCGGGCCGGTCGTTGAAAATCAGGTCGCCGTTGTCGTCCTGTCCCGTGCGCTCCGTGTAGACGTTGCCGCTCTGCAGGTTCCAGTACACGTAGACGCCGAGGTTGCGCAGCATCGTCAGATTCGCGTTCAGGTTCCAGCGATACGGCACATTCCGCGCGGACGTGCCCCACTCGTTCGCCAGTGCACCGGGAGGAACGGCGAATTCACCGTCGGTGTCGTCACGGGCCTCCGCGTACGTGAACTGTCCCGAGAAATTCATGCGCTTCCAGTCCCAGAGCTTTCCGGCGAGATTCGCGTTCGGAGGCTGAGGGAAACCCGCGTTCCAGCCGAACGTCACCCAGTCCGCACGGTACTCCGCGTCGTCGACGACGTCGATGACGTTGGCGCTCGCGGGATTCGGCCTGACGCCGTTGACCGGCGCGTTGAGATTCAGACCGCGCCACATGTCGTCGGTATGCCAGTGCTGGTACAGGACGTTCACGCGCACGACCTTCGACAGCTGCTGGTCGACGCCTGCGGACAGGCGCGTGTTCTTCGGCAGCCGCAGCGACGGATCGAGCAGGTAGCGATCGGCCGGCAGCACGGACGTGATGGCGCCGGGATCGGGAAACGCGGGATTGAAGATGTTGACCTGCTGCTGGTGCAGGCCGTCCACGCGCGCGACCTGCTCGAGCGTGTTCTGGTTCATCCAGTCGTAGAAGATGCCCGCGCTGCCGCGGAACGCCGTCTTCCCGCTCTTGAAGGGCGCCCATGTGAACCCGAACCTCGGTCCGACGTTGCCGGCGTCGTGGATGTGATTCTGCACTTCATATCGCAAGCCGGGACTGAGCGTGAGGTTCTTGCGGATGCGAATGTCGTCCTGCACGTACACGCCGGTCATCATGTTCAGCGTGTCGATCGCCGGGTTGCCGATGCGGCGCGAGTAGCTGGTCGGCTGGCCTGCCTGAAACGCCGCGAGGCTTTCGAACGTGTACGTGCCCAGGTAGTTCGAGTTCATGTCCGCGTGCACGTTCTGCACCTGGGCGACGAGGCCGACGCGCAGCGAGCTGATGCCGCGCACGTAGTCCAGATCGGACTGGAAGTCGTAGAACCGCGAATGGCGCCCGCCCGACACCTGGGCGCCGCCGCTGGTGAACGCGTCGTTGACGCGGATGGTCGGCGCTTCGAGATCGGAATGCTGGCTCGAATCGGTGGCGTTGATCGCGAGCCGGGTGTTCAGAAACAGCCGGCGTCCGATCGGGCCGACTTCCTGGACGCGGAAGCTGCGGTTGCCGAAGGTGTTCGAGAACGCGCGCTCCGGCAGATCGTAGGCGCCGATGCCGACGTTGTCGCTGGTGTTGTCCTGCTCCGTGAAGGACAGCCGCAGCGTCTGATCTTTCGTCACGGCGTAATCGAGCAGGCCGTTCACGTAGCCGAACTTCGCCGGCGTCCGCAGCGACAGCGCCTGCGACACGGTCCCGGTCGGCAGGGCGGCGTTCAGGTTGGGCGTCTCGAACTGCGTCGTCCCGTTGAAGCGCAGCGAGAACGACGCCTTGTTTTCCTTGAGGGTGCCGCCGAAACTCAGGCCGGCTTCCTGCAGCCGCTCGGGCCCTTTCGTGCCGACGAACGGGCTCTTGCCGGTCATCGATCCGTCGCGGAGGTGATAGAACGTCTGCCCGCGAATCGGGCCGATGCCCGGCTGCGTGACGATGTCGACGAAGAACGCGCCCGCGTTGTGGTTTTCGGCCGCGAAGCCGTCGCGCGTGATGTGAATCGACTTGATCTGCGACTTGGGCGGCAGCGGCGTGCCCTCGAAGCTGTCGACGCGAATCACCGCGCCGGGCCCGGCGATGTCGCTCAACTGCTGCTGCAGGACGTCGGGATCCTCCGACAGCGCGTCGATCTGGTCGCGTGTCAGGGCGGACCCGAAGGTGCTCTGTCGATCCGCCGCGGCTTCCTGCTTGTCGCGGCCGACGGTGATTTCGTCGGCGAGCTTCTGCAGGGACAGCGCCAGCGTCTGCCTGTTGTCGCCGGCCCTGACGCGCACGTCCGGGTCGATCTTCGGGTCGAAGCCGGCGAACTCGGCCTTGATGGCGTAGCGGCCGGGCCGCAGGCCGCTGAACGTGGCCACCCCCTGCTCACTCGCCGTCACCGCAGGGATGGACGCGGCGCGATTGGCGTCGTCGAGTCCCGCGATCGTGACCGTCGCGCCCGGCAGGACGCCGCCGGTCTGATCGACGACCGTGACAGTCAGCCGCCCGTCGCGCGGCCCTTGCGCGAGTGACAGCAGGATCGCAGTGAGCACCGCGAACATGTCGTTGATAAGACGCCGGAAAGGCCGAAAAGTTTACTCGAGCCCGTGCTCTTTCAATTTCGCCGTGAACGCCTTGAAACCGAGCTGCAACGTCTCGGCGGCCTTCGCCCGATTGCCGCCTGCGTCGCTCAGCGCGGCCTGCATCTTCCGGCGCTCGACCTCGGCCACGACGCGCGCGGTCGCGGCCGCCATCGTGCCCGAGAGATCGATCTCGTCCCACGGACTGGCGTCGGCCGACGCGGCGGGGCCCGCATCGCGGAACGACAGGCTGAGATGCCGCGCGTGGATCGAGTCGCCTTCGGTGAGAATCACCGCGCGCTCGATGCAGTTCTGCAGCTCCCGCACGTTGCCCGGCCACTGATACTTCAGCAGCTCCTCGATCGCCGACGGCGCCAGCATCAGCGGCTTCTTGTTCAGGTCGCGGCAGAACCGCTCGACGAAGAACTTCGCGAGCATCGGGATGTCCGAGCACCGCTCGCGCAGCGGCGGGATGGTGATCGGGAACACCGACAGCCGGAAGAAGAGATCTTCCCTGAACTGGCGCGCGGCCACGGCCGCGCGCAGGTTGCGGTTCGTCGCCGCGACGACGCGGACGTCGACGTGCAGGAGGCTCGTGCCGCCGACGCGCTCGAACTTCTTCTCTTCGAGCGCGCGCAGGATCTTCGCCTGCAGCGCCAGCGGCAGCTCGCCGATTTCGTCGAGGAACAGCGTGCCGCGGTGCGCCATCTCGAACTTGCCCGGCTTGCGGTTCGCCGCGCCGGTGAACGCCCCCTTCTCGTGGCCGAAGAGCTCGGTCTCGAGCAGCGTCTCGGGAATCGCCGCGCAGTTGATCGCGACAAACGGGCCGTCGGCCCGCTGGCTGAGCGCGTGCAGCGCGCGCGCGAACAGTTCCTTGCCGGTA
>DATNBT010000124.1:0-6893 GCA_035571855.1 Vicinamibacterales bacterium | reverse complement strand
GGCAATCAGCGCAATCACCGAGAACACACCGACGAGTCCGAGAGACCTCTTCGAATCCATCCTTTTTATTATCGCACGGGCTACTGAGGCGCTCCCTGCGTCCGCAGCCAGGCTGCGATCTCAGGCTGGTTGCAGTACTCCGCCCAGCCGAGCGGCGTGCCGTTGTAGATCGTATCGCGGATGTCGAGCCGCGCTCCACGCTCGACGAGCAGCCTGACGATGGCGTCCCGGCCGGAGATCACGGCCTGATGAAGCGGCGTCGAGTGGCTGTGGTTTGTCGGCGGATTATAGCGGCTCGGATCCTCGCCGGCGTCGAGAAGCGTCCGCATGATCTCGAGCCGGCCGTGCTGGGCAGAGAGCGCCACCGCGCGATGTCGATCCTCGGGCGTCGAGCCGGGCAGCAGACGACGGACGTCGGCGGCGCGGCCGAGGCCGGCGGCGGCTGCGACGGTGTCGACGCGAGCCCCACGCCGCGCGAGCGCCTCCGCCGTTTCCGTGTACCCGAATGCGAGGGCCGTCATCAGCGGCGACCTCCATCCGCCGCTGCCGGCGCCGTCGATGTCGGCACCGTAGTCGATCAACGTCCCGGCGAGCGGGATCTGCAAACCCGCTTTGGCGGGAAAGCCGCTCGAGACCAGCATGGGGAGCGCCGGGTACTGTCCTTCGTACATGTCGGCGAGCGCGTCGACCTCCGCTCCGGCCCGAAGCAGCATCGTCATGATCTCGACCGCGTTCGCGGGCGTCTTCTCGCGATAGCCTTCTACGCCGTTCGCGCTCAGGTAGTGCAGCAGCGTGGCGCGATGCATTTGCGGCGGCTTCCACCACGTGACTCGCGTCGAGCGTGCTTTGACCAGTTCAGGATGCTCGTGCAGCAGACGCTGGAGCGTGGCGGCATCGCCGTTGATGACCGCGTCAACCGCGGATTCGAAGAGCGACACCGGCGAGCCGGTGATGTTCACCGCATCGACCCACTCCTTCAATGCCGCCCAGTCTCTGAAGTCGTACCAATACGCGATGGCGAGCCGCGCGTCGTCTTCGGTCATCGCTTCTTTGAGGAGGTCGGCCTTCTCGATCGGTTTCGGCAGCCAGAGCACGTCAGGTCGACGGAACCGCGGGTGCTTCTGATAGAAGAAGCGAACGGCGTCCTCGTCAGCCGCGCGCCAGCCGGACAGCAGCGCGGCGGCTTGCCGCTCGTACTCGGTGAGCGGTGCATCGAATGGGCGATGCTCCTTCATCACCGCCTCGCCATCGCTCGATTCCAGACAAACGTCGCGCTGCCGGTTGTGTCGGTCTTCAACCGCTCCAGTTCGGCGACTCCGGCGTTCAGCTCCGCTTCACCGATAACACCGGCGGCGAGCATTCCATTCCGGGCGCTCTCCAGGTTGCCGATGACGTTGTGCACCCACGCGACGTAGCCGGGCGCGCCGTACCAGTGAATCTCCGGCTGCACGGACAGCTCGACCTCGTCGAAGCCGGCGGCTCGGAACAGCCTGAACAGGCGGCGCCCGATCAGGCCGTCGCCGCCGAGCGTCGCCTGGAAATCCGTGAATACCTTCCACGCACGGTCGAACGCCGGGCACGGCGGATCGAATCGAAGCAGGCTCACGTCGTTCTCGCAGACGCCGACGCGGCCGCCGGCCTTCGTGACGCGGCGCATTTCGCGGACGACGCGTTGCGGATCCACGACATGCTCGAGCAGATAGCGCGCGTACACCAGATCGAACGCGCCGTCCGGACATTCGAGCGTGTGGGCGTCGCCCTGCACGTACGTCACGCGCTGATGCGCGGGC
This sequence comes from Vicinamibacterales bacterium, assembly GCA_035571855.1. Classification (GTDB taxonomy): domain Bacteria; phylum Acidobacteriota; class Vicinamibacteria; order Vicinamibacterales; family CAVVIG01; genus DATNBT01. The sequence continues at coordinate 5,103 of DATNBT010000124.1, read as the reverse complement.
GCGGTGGCAATCTGCGCGGCGGAAACCTCGACGCCGACGACCTGGACATCCGGCGCCGCATTCGCGACGTCGACCGCGAGCAACCCGAGTCCGCTGCCGACTTCGAGCACGCGCGATCCCGGCCGCAGGTCGAGAAAGCTGATGAACGTCGCGTTCGTCAGCCGGTTCAGCCCGGCGAGCCGCTCCTGTTCGCTCGGCTCGGTACCGTGGATGTAGATGTCCTTCGACACGAATGTTTATGTTACGCTCCGCGGTCATGAACCGACGGATCTTCCTCGCGCTGCTGCTGCTCGCATTCGCCTCGCGATCGTCCGCGCAAGCGCCTGCCGATCAACCGGATGGCAACGCGCTCGTGCAGCGGGTGTGCGCGCAGTGCCACATGGGCGGCGTGAGGGGCGCGCCGGACATGGACGCCTTGAAAGCCATGTCGCCCGACCGCGTACTGGCCGCGATGGAAACCGGCCCGATGATCTCGATGGTCACCGGACGCAGCGCCGCCGAGCGCCGCGCCATCGCCGAGGCGCTCACCGGCAAGACGCTGCGCAACACGCTCGAGATCACGCCGCTGCCGCGGGCGATGTGCCCGCCGTCGGAGAAATCGAAGCCGTTCGATCCGGCCGCGACGACGTGGAACGGCTGGGGCGGCGCGAACACGTCCAACACGCGCTTCGCCGACGCGAAGAGCGCCGGCATGACCGCCGCCGACGTGCCGAAGCTGAAACTGAAGTGGGCGTTCGGATTCCCCGGCGACCTCCAGTCCAACGCGCAGGCGACGATCATCGGCGGCCGCGTGTTCGTCGGCAGTCCCGGCGGCGTCGTGTACGCGTTGAGCGCGGCGACCGGCTGCGTCCACTGGTACTACCAGGCCGCGGCGGGCGTGCGCTCCGCGATCAGCGTCGGCCGCGCCGGCGGAAAAGATCTCGCGTTCTTCGGCGACCAGACGGGCAATCTCTACGCACTCGACGCCGCAACCGGCGCCCTCGCCTGGAAGGCGCGCGTCGACGATCTGCCGATCACGCGCGTCAGCGGCTCGCCCACGTTCTTCAACGGGCGGCTGTACGTCCCGGCGGCATCGGGCGAAGAAGGCGCGGGCTCGACGCCGACCTACGAGTGCTGCCACTTCCGCGGCAGCGTCAGCGCGTTCAACGCCGCCGACGGCAAACGCCTCTGGAAGACGTACACGATTCCGGAAGAACCGAAGCCCACGAGAAAAAACGCGATCGGCACCCAGCTCTGGGGGCCGGCGGGTGCGCCGGTCTGGTCGAGTCCCGCAATCGATGCGCGTCGCAACGCGCTCTACTTCACGACGGGCAACAGCTACGCCGATCCGGCGACGGACGCCAGCGACGCGTTCTTCGCGCTCGACCTCGACACCGGCCGCGTGCTCTGGCACCGGCAGATGACGGCGAACGACGCGTACATCTCCGCCTGCCGCCTGCCGGACAAGACGAACTGCCCCAGCGTCAACGGCCCCGACTTCGACTTCTCCTCGTCGCCGATCCTCGTGAACCTGCCGAACGGCAGGCGCGCGCTCGTCGCCGGGCAGAAGTCCGGCATCGTCCACGCGATCGATCCCGACAACAACGGCGCGATTCTCTGGCAGACGCGCGTCGGCCTCGGCGGGACGATGGGCGGTGTGCAGTGGGGATCGGCCGCCGACGGACAGAACGTCTACGTCGCCAACTCCGACATCGGCCGCATCATGCTCACCTACTCCACGTTCACCGACGCGGACAGCAAGCGCGGCGGCGGCATGTACGCGCTGAATCTCCAGACCGGCGAGAAAGTCTGGTTCACCCCGCCGTCCGACTGCGGCACGCGGCTGCGCTGCAGCCCGGCGCAGTCGGCCGCCGTGTCGGGTTTCCCCGGCATCGCGTTCTCGGGATCGGTGGACGGCCACATGCGCGCCTACTCGACGACGGACGGAAAGGTCGTGTGGGACTACGACACCGAGCGGCCGTATGAAACGGTGAACGGCGTCGAAGCGCGCGGCGGATCCATCGACGGTCCCGGCCCTGCCATCGGCGGCGGCATGGTGTTCTTCAACTCCGGGTATCACACGGCAGGGGGCCAGCCCGGGAACGTGCTGCTCGCGTTTTCAGTCGACGGCAGGTAGCTGAGCCCGCCCGGGTCTCTCTTACGCGTTAGCGTTCAGGAGAGGCCGGGCCATGAAGATCGCCGAGTACGTCGGGAACAACATCGTCATCCTCGAGCCTCACGGCAGGCTCACGATCGAAACCATCCAGTTCTTCCGCCGGGCCGTCGCCCGGCGCATCGGCGAAGGGTGGAACCGCATCATCGTCGATCTGCAGAACGTCAATTACATCGACAGCGCGGGCCTCGGCTCGCTCGTCGCCGCGTATACGTCGTGCCGGCGCCGGGACACACGGCTCGTGCTGGTGCGGGTGTTCGGAAAGAACCGTGAGCTGCTCCGCGTGACGAAGCTGCTCACGGTGTTCGATGTGTACGACACGACGCTCGAAGCCGAACGCAGTTTTGCGCGCCCGGCGCAGCAGGCGTCGGCGATCTAGCTACGGCTTCCGGTTGCTCTTTCGCTGGTCGAGATACGGCCAGATGTCGAAACTGACGCTGAAGTTGAAGTTCCACTCGCCGCTCTTGAAGTAATTCGACGTCAGCGCGTTGAAGTCCTGCGCACGGATATCCCCGAGCACGTACCGCTCCGAGAACTTCAAGCGAATCACGCGCCCTAACTTCGTGATGTTGGGATTCTCGCTGCGCAGGTAGCCGAGCGGCGTCAACGTCACGTTCAGCGGCGCAAGGACCGGATGCACCTGGTTCGAGAATCCGTCCCCGGAGAAGATCAGCGCCCCGGCGCCGACGCCAACGTCGAGCATCGGATGCACGCGGTAGTAATAGTTGACGACGACGCGCGTCGCGCGTACCGGCAGGAAGTTCAGCGGATCGCCGGGCGATGCGTCGCCGAAGCGGCGGTTGCTGTCGCTGTCGGGCCACGCGACTTCCGCCGTCAGCACCTCGCGGATGTCCCGTCTCGTGTCGTCGCCGCACCACCAGTCGATTTTCTGGTCGCCGCCCTTCAGCGTGCAGAAGCCGCGTGAGCTGATCGTCTTGAAATGCGCGCTGAACGGCCCAGGCCCGCTGAAGCTCTCGAGCCAGTCCCAGATGTCACCTTGAGCATGAGCGGGCCTCGGCAAGCTCAACAAGAGCAGGGCGCACACGAACATTCGCAGTCTCATCAGAGCTCCTCTTCTCAGTGAGATGTGTCGGGGGGAGTGAAGATGTTTTCGCGCGTTCCGGTGGGGACGACGCCCTCGCCGTCGCGCGGCACGACGCGGTTTCTCGGAGCCTTTGCATCCGGGCAGAACAGCAGATACCGGGCGGCGGTCTCGCCGATCGCATAGCATCGCTCGGAGCCCGCCGTCACCCGCTCGAAGTCCGCATGCCAGAACAGCCGGTACGGCGCTTCGGCCAGGAGCACGGTGGTGAGCAGCAGCACGCAGAGCATCGCGATTGCTCCTCCGCCCGCGCGTACGGTCTGACGCGATCGCAGACCGGCGACCTTCGCCAGCGCGACGACGAGCCCCACCATCAGCATCTCAAGCGCAAACCTGAATCGAATCGCATCGTTGTGCGGCGGCCTCAGCGTCGGCAGCACCTGCTGCAGGCTCGCCTTCGTCGACATGAACGTGAACACCGCGTCGAGAACGTTCATGTACCGCCAGATCACGAACCCCAGCGCGACAATCGCGACGGCGATCGCGGCCTGACCGGCGACCGTGGGGTTGTCGAAGTTCAGCCGCGAAGACAGCGCCTTCGTGCGGCTCCGGCTCGCGGTGAGCAGCGAATCCACGCGACGGGACAGGCTGACGAGCCGCACGCCGAACCGCGCCGCGGAGAGCACGAACAGAACGGCGATGATGAACACCGCCGGCGCAAACGTCGAACGCGCGCCCATCTCGAGCGAGACCATCGGCGATTCGGCCGAGAACTCACGCGGCCGCTGCATCGCAAAGTTGAAGATCGCGGTCGTCCACAAGCCGAGCGCGCCGGCAATCAGCGGAACGCTGATCACAACGACTGCGGCGCGCGCCAGGCGCTTCGCCCACGACACGCTCGCGACCGCCGGAGCGGCAACCGACGCGCGAGCCGTCAGCGCAATCAGCGCGTTCTCGAGTTCGCCGGCGGTCTGATAGCGGTCTTCAGGCCTGACCGCGAGCATCTTCGCGACGACGTCGTTGATCTGCGCGGGCAGCGTGTCGGGCTGATCGCCGCCTCGCAGGAAATCCCGGCTGAGCGTCAGGACGACTTCGAGCGGGTCGTCGGTCGCGTACGGCCGATGGCCCGTCGCCATCTCGTAGACGATGACGCCGAGGCTGTAGATGTCGGACCGCTGATCGATCGCGCGCCCGAACATCTGCTCGGGCGACATGTAGGCCGGCGTGCCCGGGTGCATGACGCGGCGATCCGCCTGAAGCGTCGACGTCGCCATCGGCACCGTCAGTCCGGCGCTCTGCAGGCCGGGCTGCGTCGCCGCGCCGGTCATGCCGGCCGCCGCCGACATCGCGTGCGCGACGCCGAAGTCGAGCACCTTGACCGATCCGTCCGGCGTCACCTGGATGTTCGCGGGCTTTAAATCGCGATGGACGATCCCCTTCGCATGCGCGGCGGCGAGCGCCGACGCAAGCTGGCGCACCATCGTGACGATGCGATCGATCGGCGGCCGTTCGCGTTTGATCAGCGCCGCCAGGCTCTCGCCCTCCACGTACTCCATCACGAGGAACGGCCGGTCCTCGTGCTCGACGACGTCGTGGACGATGGCGATGTTGGGATGCATGATGCGCGCGGCCGAACGCGCTTCGTGAAGAATCCGCGAACGCAGCTCCCCAGCCGACGCGGACGCGATCAGGCACTTCAGCGCGACCTTCCGCTGCAGCCGCGTGTCGTTGCCGAGGAAGACGTGCCCCATGCCGCCGGCGCCGAGGCGGTCGAGCACGACGTACGGACCGATCTGATCGCCGGCATGAATATCGGGAAGCTGCCCGGCCTCGTCCGCGGCGTTCGTGCTGTCGAGGGTGTCGGAGACCGTCAGGACCGATTCGAGGAAGTCCTCGTCGTATTCGTCCA
>DATNBT010000123.1:0-5066 GCA_035571855.1 Vicinamibacterales bacterium | reverse complement strand
GGCGGCGCCGACATCTGGGGAACTGCCGACGGCTTCAATTACCTGTATCAGTCCTTGTTCGGAGGCACTCAGGGCGGCGCGGCTGTCCGGATCACCGCGCTCGACGACACGAACACATTCGCGAAAGCCGGCCTCATGCTGCGCGCCGACTCCGGCGGCGGCAGTGCGCACGTCATCCTCGACGTCCGTCCCGGCGGTCAGATCGAGTTCATGAAACGCGACGCCGACGGCGGCGCGACCGCGTTCATCGCCGGAGCGCAGGCGAGCTTCCCCGTCTGGCTGCGGATGGTGCGAACGTCCACGACGGTGACTGGTGCCATCTCATCCGACGGCGTCAACTGGACGGACGTCGGGACCACCGCGACCGGCATCGGCGCTCACGCGATGATGGGGCTCGTCGTCACCAGCCACCAGCTCGGCGTGCTGGCGACGACGTCGTTCGATCATCTGGGTGCGTTCGAACCGCAGTAATCGTCACACGAGTCGATCAGGGCATCCGGAAGGTCTGCCCGATTTCCGTCAGCGCGATCCGCGCCGGGTCGATCGCTTTCGTAAACCGCCGGATCGGCTCGTCCATCGGCTCGCGTCCGAGCCGGAACGTCTGATGATGAATCGGCACGACGAAGCGCGCCCGCGCTTCGTTGGCCATCGCGATCGCCTGCTCCGGCGTGCAGTGGCTGGCGATCCACGGATCGTAGGCGCCGATCGGCACCGCCATGACGTCGACAGGTCCGTGCCGTCCGACGTGCGAGAAGTTCGTCCGCGCGGTGTCGCCGGCGATGACGATGCGGCGGCCTTTGCGTTCGATCAGGTAGCCGTTGAAGCCGCGGTGGACGTCGCGGCGCATGCGCGCGCCCCAATGGCGCACGCCGAACGCTTCGACCTCGATCCGCTGGTGACGGTGTTCCAGCCGCCGCCGTTCTCCCCACCCGAGCTCGACGACCTGGCGGAAATGGAGCCGTCGCAGCAGGTCGCTGGTCGACGTCGCGGTCACGACGATCGCGTCGTGCGGCAGCTTGCGCAGCGTCCCCATGTCGAGGTGATCCATGTGCGCGTGCGTCAGCAGGATGAGGTCGATCGGCGGAAGCTGGCGCACCCGCAGCGCCGGCGCGACGAAGCGCTTGGGACCGAGCGTCACGAAACCCGCGCGGATGCCGACGCGCGGCAGCAGCACCGGGTCCGTGATGATCCAGATGCCGTAGAAGTTGACGAGGACCGTCGAGTGGCCGAGCCACGCGAGCGTCAGACGCCCGTCGCCCCAGCTCGACGGATCGGGCTTATGCGGAGCGGGAGCGATGCGGCGCCGATACCCGGCGCTGACCCTCTTCCAGTGCTTCGCGTCGTGCAGCAGCGCGCGCCAGCGTCTCATCGCGTTCCGCCTCGGCACGCTCCTCGCGGATTTCGAGGCGCAGGCGGCCGAACAGGCTCATATAGATGTTAGCAATCCAGACCAGCGCCAGCCACGCGATGACATAGCCGAGCCATCCCGGATACAGCAGAGTAAAGCCGGTGACCGCGACGGCAGCGGCTGAGATGTAGTGGCTGAAGCAGTACTCGCACGTGAACAGGTAGAAGAATTTCCTGACGACGATCGATCGGCACGAGCGGCTCCGCGCCGCACACCAGTCGCGCGGCTCGCGAAACACTTCCTCGTGCGTCACGGTCCACGCGATGGTGGCGACGGGAATCGCCAGGACGAACAGCGTGAAGAGCTCGGCGCTCAGCGGCTCGACCCCTCGTTCATGATCCGGTTGTCGTGCCCGCCGGCGTGACGGCGGTCCGTGCCCATGCGGCGATCGGTGCCGTCCCAGTCCTTCTTCGACTCCTGGATGCCGCGCCCGCTCTGCATGTCCTGATTGCCGCCCATGCCCACGTTGCTCTGGCGGTTACTGCCGCGCTGGTCCTGATCGCGATCGCGTTTCATTTCAGCCATGGCTCACCTCCGGGATACCGTGCAATAAAGCAACGCACGTGCCCTCCGGAACGGACGAGGTTATTCGCTGGGGACGGCGTTGATGGCGCGAACGACCTCGACCGCCAGCGCGGCGGGGTCGATCGGCTTGGCGAGGTGGCCGTTGTAGCCCGCCGTCGATGCGCGCTCGAGATCGCCGGGCGTCGCGTAACCGGTGACGGCGACCGCGGGAATGCGCGCCGCCCTGCTCGACGGCAGCGACCTGATGCGGCGAATGAGCTCGTAGCCGTCGTGGCCGGGCATCCCGATATCCGACAACAGCACGTCGAATGCGGCCGAATCGTCCGCGAGCCGGGCGAGCGCCTCGTCGGCCGACGCGACGGCGACGACTGTCGCGCCGAACCGCGCGAGCAGATTGTGCAGCAGCTCGCGTGAATCGCTTTCGTCTTCGACGACGAGAATGCGGATGCCTGAGAGCGTGTGGACGCCGGCGTCGCCGGCGGGCGCCGCCGGCGCGTGGACGGCCACGGGCGTGTCTGCGAGCACCGGCAGTTCGATCGTGAACACGGCGCCCTGTCCCTCGCCGCCGCTCTCGACCGCGATCATCCCGCCGTGCAGCTGCACGAGATCCTTGACGAGCGCGAGCCCGAGCCCGAGACCGCCCTGCCGGCGCGCGCTCGACACGTCGCTCTGCCTGAAGCGGTCGAACACGAAGGGAAGGAACTCCGCGGGAATGCCGCGGCCCCGATCGCCGACGCTCAGCCGGACGCGATCGCCGGCGGTCCCGAGCCGGACGACAATCTCGCCGCCGGCGTCGGAAAATTTCACGGCGTTCGAGAGCAGGTTCCAGACGATCTGCTGCAGGCGGCCGGAATCGCCGAGGACGGTCGGCACCGCGTCTTCGAGTTCGGTGCGTACGGTGATTCGCTTGGCGGCCGCGGCCGGCGCGATGACGTCCACCGCGGCGAGCGCGACCTGCATGAGATCGGCCGGCGCGGTTTCGAGGCGCAGCTTGCCCGACACGATGCGCGCGACGTCGAGGATGTCGTCGATCATCGCCGCCTGCGCCGCCGCGTTCCGCTCGATGATCTGCAGCGCCCGCACGTTCTGGGGATTGGTCTCCTCCCGCGTGAGCACGATGCGCGTCCAGCCCAGGACGGCATTGAGCGGCGTCCGGAGCTCGTGCGAGAGCGTCGAGAGGAACTCGTCCTTCGCGCGCAGGGCGGCTTCCGCCGCCGCCCGCGCCTCCTCCTGCGCCGAGATCTGCTTTCGCAGCTCCAGTTCGGCGGCCAGGCGCTCGCTGACGTTCTCGATCAGGGTGATCGTGCCGACGATCTCCCCGCCGTCCCGGATCGGCGCGATGCGCCCCGACTGCGCCATCTCGAGCGCGCCCAGATCCGGATGCGTCGCCGGCATCGCAATGATGTAGTTGTGCAGCGCGTGCGACAGCGTGGTGACAACGCCCTGCGCCAGCGCCTCTCCGTAGTACACGTCGAAGCCGCGCGCGGCCAGATCCGGGAACAGCGAGAACAGCGGCTGGCCGACCGTCTCCTGCGCGGACCGCCGCGTCTGCATTTCCATCCACCGGTTCCACATCGTGACGCGCAGATCGCCGTCGGTCGCGAAGACGCCCGCGTGCGCGACCTCGACGACGTATTGCGCCAGCGCCGCCTGCGTCCGGAGGGAGAGCGTCACGTCAGTGCTGCTCCAGTTCCCACTGGTCGACGGCGCGCAGCAGCCGGTCGATCGATCCGACGCTGAGGACGATCACCACGTACCCGGTCAGACTGCTTCCGCGCAGCCGGAACGCCGCGTGGATGATGAGCGCGTAGCGGAGCCCCTCGCGCCCGACGTTGACCGACCCGATGACGCCTTCGAGCGACTCGAGGCTGAGGTGCGGGACCGAGAACGACACCTGGACTTTCAGGATGTTGCCGAACGTGCCCAGGCACGCGTTGAGGAGGATGTTGCCGACCTCGGTCACGACCTCGCGCGCCGACGCGTCGATCTCGAGCGGCATCGCCGGCTCGTTCGTCAGCAGCTCCTTGAGAATCGCGGCGCTCTTGCCGTCGAGGATCATGAACGCGTCGCCGACGACGGACCCCGAGAAAATCTGGTGGACGCTGGCGACGCCCTCCGTCACCACCGGCCGGAGGTACTCCGACAGCTCGTCGATCTGGCACATCGTGATCTGCGGCACCTCGAGCTGGACGCGATGGCCCGTCAGCTTGGAGAGCGACGCGGCCGCGCGGCCGAACGCGATGTTCAGCAGCTCGACGAGGGCGTCTTTCTGGAGCACGGTCAGCTGCTTCATGCCGTCCTCCCCGCCGTGCGGTCGAGGGCCGTCAGGATGTCCTGCCGGTCGAACGGCTTGTTCACGAACGCGATGCCCCCGGCATCGCGCACCATATCCTGAGAAGAAGTCTGAATGTCGGCGGATACGACGATGACCTTCACCGCGGGATCGAGCTCCCGCAGTTTGTTCAGCACGTCGAGTCCGTACATGCCCTTCATCACGAGATCGAGCATCACGACATCCGGTTTTTCCACGTAGAACTGTTCGAGCGCGCTGATGCCGTCGGTGGCTTCGGCGACCTGATGTCCCGCCGATTCGAGAATCTGACGCATCGTCCGCCGCGCCAATCCGGAGTCGTCGACGACGAGTACCTTGAGGTTCATGGGTCCTGGCTTCCTACACCCGTTCGACGATGGCGTCGGCAAGCCGCTCGAGCGCGATGCTCGCGTCGCTCAATCCTGCCTCCACCACTGCTCTGGGCATACCGTATACGATGCACGTGTCTTCCGACTCGGTTAAAACGGATCCGTTGCGCGCTTTTATCCACGCGGCGCCGGCGCGGCCGTCGTCGCCCATTCCCGTCATGACCACCCCCAGCACGCGATCGCCGTAGATGTCCGCGGCGGACTGGAACAGCACATCCACGGACGGCTTGTGCGGCGTATCGAGGGGACTCAGGTCGAGGCGTACCCGCATGACACCTGCGGCGTCGCGCCGGAATGTCAGGTGGCGGCCCGCGGGCGCGATCAACACGGTGCCCGGCCGGACCTCATCCCTTTCTGCGGCCTCCACCACCGTCAGCGCCGACATCTCATCAAGACGCTTCGCGTACGCGGCGGTGTAGCCGACGGGCATGTG
>DATNBT010000122.1:0-5352 GCA_035571855.1 Vicinamibacterales bacterium | reverse complement strand
ATGTGCTCGATCTCGCCTTTGAGGAACTCGACGTTGGACAGGCCCGATCTCGCCTGATTCTCGCGGGCCAGCGCCAGCATGTCGTCCGTCATGTCGAGGCCGTAGGCCTTGCCGGCCGGTCCCACGCGGCGCGCTTCACTGGCAGCACTCGGGGCCGCAGCAGGCCCGTGGCCCGGGCTTCACGGCTCGGATGAACGCGCTCGAGAATCGCCCCTCGCTGAACTCGTATTCGCGCCAGGTCTCGAGCGAGACGCCTTCGAAGCCCGCCGTCCGCAGTTTATCGATGTACTCGCTGTCGCGCAGCGCGCCGCTGATGCAGCCGACCCACAACGCCATGTCGCGACGGAGTGCGTCGCTGACGTCCGTGTGCGCGACGACGTCGGAGACGGCGAAGCGGCCGCCTGGCCTGAGCACGCGGAAGGCTTCGCGCAGCGCGGCGTCCTTGTCGGCCGACAGGTTGATGACGCAGTTCGAGATGATCACGTCGACGGAGCCGTCGGGAAGAGGAATCGCTTCGATCGTGCCCTTGATGAACTCGACGTTCCCGACGCCGGCTTTCCGCTGATTCTCGCGCGCGAGCGCGAGCATGTCGTCGGTCGCGTCGATGCCGTACACCTTGCCGGCGGGACCGACCCTCCGCGCCGAGAGCAGGACGTCGATGCCGCCGCCCGATCCGAGATCGAGCACGCGCTCGCCAGGCTTCAGATCAATCAACGCCGTCGGATTGCCGCAGCCGAGCGACGCGGCAAGGGCTTCGGGAGGAAGGACGGCGGTGTCGTCCGTCGAGTAGAGATTGGCGCTGATGGGGTCCTCCGTTCCCGTGCAGCCGCCGCTGCCGCATCCACATCCGCCCCCGGATCGGGCGATGGCGCCGTAGCGCTCGGTGACCGCTTTCAGGATGTTGGTCATACGCACTCCTCTGTATATTCGCGTTGGCGAATATGACGGACCGTGGTATATTTGTCAAGGCGAATATAAATGGCTGTCCGGACCGGCGCTCTGCCCGAACTCGAAGGCCTCTTCAAGGCCCTCGCCGACACGACGCGGCTGCGGATCCTCAATCTGCTGCTGGCGGGCGAAGTCTGCGTCTGCGACATCCACGACACGCTCGGCATCCCGCAGCCGAAGGCCTCGCGCCATCTCGCGTATCTGCGCGCGTCCGGGCTGGTCGACGCCCGCAAGGACGGGCAATGGGTCCACTACAAGCTCTCGACCTCACGCGATCCGATCGTGAGCGTGATTCGCGACGCGGTCGCGCACGCGCTCGGGCACGTGGATGCGGTGAAGAAAGACGCGGCCCGCCTCGAAAAGCGCACGGGATGCTGCGTCCCCGAGACGAAAAGCCGTCGCGGCTGCGCGTGCTGCGCGCCTAGCGCGCCGGCGTGAAGTAAGACGGGAGACCGGACCTGGTGTCCCGCAGGATTTCGACGATCGCCGTTCTCTCCGCGCGGTTCTTTCTCGACAGCCCGCGCCACAGCTCCCTGTAGATCGCGTCGCGTGCGGCGGCCGGCAGCGCGTCGAACTGCGGCGAGTAGATCATGTAGCTCAGCGGATAGCGGAACATCCGCGTCGTCAGATCGAAGTCGCGCAGCGAACGGCCTTTCGCGTCGCGCGGTCCGCGCGCTTCGAACTCGTCGGCGAATGTCGTCGAGCCGTGGATCGGGCCGCTGAGCGGCGCTTCGCCGGTGAACAGCATGTAGCCGGCGACTTCACGCGCGGCCGCGTCGAGCGGCACGGTGGCGTCGGCCGGATCGTCGCCCGCGGCGCGCAGCCGCTCCGGCGTCTTCCCGCGGCGGAAGCCGGCGACTCGCGCCTCCCAGCCGATGCGCGTCAGCAGATTCATCATGTGCATCTGGTGCTCGAAGACCATCAGTGCGACGAGATCGCTGTGCGGCGTGAGATAGCCGTCGAGATTGAACCGGCCTTCGAGTGGAGTGCCGAGATTGGCGTTCGCGCCGGCATTCCCCGTCACGTACCAGCCGCCCCAGCGTTGTGCGATCGGCAGCCGGTGCGTGACGTCGAACTGGCCCCTGCTGCGCGACAGCATGCCCGGCACGCCGGCCGTCGAGTACGAGTAGTGACAGGTCAGGCACTCGTCGTTCATGCGCACGAACGTCGGCGCGCCGGCGAACGCCTGCTGCAGCGTGTAGAAGATGACGCCTTGCTCGGGATCCTGGGACGCGAGCTCGATGAACCCTCCGCGCACCCAGCCGACCGAGACGCGATCGTTGAAGAAGAGCGAGCGGGGATTGTCCGGCCGGATCCGGCGCATCTGCACGCTGTCCGGATTGAAGACGACGATCTGCGATTCGACCGGCACGTGCAGCGCATCGAGCACGGATCGCAGGTAGCCCGCGGCCCCTTCGCGGCGCAGCGAGACCTTCCCCTGTTCCATCTCGCGCGACAATTCGGCCACTGGATCGTGGGCGGGCCTGGCGTACGTGATCTCCGGGTGCCGCAGCCAGATGGTGAACGTGCGGCTCAGCGGTCCGCCTTCGTCGTCCGCGCGTGAAGAAATCGCCGCGCATAACGACGCCACCAGGCAGAGCAGTACGGCGTAGAATGTGCGCGGCATAGGGTGTCGTGCGGGCGTTCAGGCCTGCAGCCAAGTGTACGGGAGGCGTGATGCGTTTTCTCTGGATTTTGGTGGCGGCGGCCGCGCTCGGCCAGCAGCCGGCGACACGGCAGGCGCAGACGCCGAGCAACCCGAAGGTCGCGCCGCTCTTCTTCTCCGAGACGTGGAAGCAGACGGGGCCCGAACGCGACGTCGACAACAACGTCCTCGCGAACGCGAACCTCGAGCTGCATCTCTACGGCCAGACGTCGAAGCAGATTCAGATCGCGCCGACGACCCCGAACAACCGGCAGGATCCGCCGAATCTCTGGACCGGCATCTGCAACGGACCCGTCGCGGCGACGCTGCGCGACAAGAACAACTACGTCGACCTCACGGGCCGCGCGAAGATCCGCTGGCAGACCCGGTCGGCCGGCTTCCATGTCGTGCGCCCGGTCGTCAAGCTCGCCGACGGCACGTGGCTCGTCGGCGATCACGCGGACGGATCCGGGGACACCGAGAACTTCGTCGAAACGGAATTCTCCATCGCGTCCGTCCGCTGGCTGAAGCTCGACATCGCGACCGTCACGACCGTCCACGCCGATCGGCAGAAGGCGCCGGAGGTCGGACGCTGGGTGGAGAAACCGGATCTCAGCAAGGTCGACGAGATCGGCTTCGCCGATCTGATGCCGGGCAGCGGTCATGGCTGGGGTGGCTTCGTAAACGTCGGAAGGATTGACGTGTATGGGAGTCCGGTTAAACGTTAGCCGTTCGGCCGCCTTCGCGGCGCTGCTGATCCTCGTCGCTCCGGCGGCCAGGGCTCAGAACGACATCTCGGGCGAATGGGCGGGTCTTCTGCACGAAGACGTCAACCACCGCAACGACGCGATCGGCGGCGGTCCGCGCATCGGCGACTACACGGGCCTGCCGATCAACGACGCCGCCCGCGCGCGCGCCGACGCCTGGGACGCCGCGCTCTGGACGCTGCCCGAACATCAGACGGTCTTCGCGCCCGCGCAGTACTGGGCGCGCGGCGGCGGCGGCATGCGCATCCAGAAGGTCGTCGACGACGACACGCAGCAGCTCGTCGCGTACAAGATCTATCGCGCGGCCGCCGGCGCGGGCATCACGCGCATGATCTGGATGGACGGCCGCGAGCATCCGCCCGAGTACGCCGCGCACACGTGGGAAGGCTTCTCGACCGGCTACTGGGACGGCGCGATGCTGACCGTGAAGACGACGCACGTGAAGGAAGGCTACATTCAGCGCAACGGCGTCCCGTCGAGCGACAGGGCCACCGTCACCGAGCACATCGTCCGTCACGGCGACGTCCTCACCATCGTGAGCATCGTCGACGACCCGGTGTATCTCGAGGAGCCGTTCATCCGCAGCACCAACTGGCAGGAGAACAGGCAGCAGCAGCTGACCGGCGTCATCTCGGAGTCGGTGGACGAGATCCCCGGGCGTGACCGTGGATACGTGCCGCATCATCTGCCGGGCACGAACAAGTGGCTGAAGGACGCGGCGAAAGAGTTCGGCATTCCGGAAGACGCGCTTCGCGGCGGACGCGAGACGACGTATCCTGAATACCGGCCCAATAAGTGATCGCGTTCAACAGAATCAGCAAACAGTACGGTCGCCAGGTTCTCTTCGTCGACGCCTCGTTTCAGCTGAACCCCAACGAAAAGGTCGGCCTCGTCGGTCCGAACGGATCCGGCAAGACGACCCTGTTCCGCATGATCGCCGGCGAAGAACAGCCGGACGAGGGCGACGTGTCGATTCCCAAGAAGCTGACCGTCGGCTATTTCCGGCAGGACGTCGAGGAGATGTCCGGCCGATCCGTGCTCGACGAAGCGATCGCCGGCAGCGGACGCCTCGGCGAGCTGCACCACGAGCTCGAGCATCTGCAGCAGGCGATGTCCGATCCTGCGCGCGCAAACGACATGGACAGGATCCTGACGCGCTTCGGCGACGTGCAGGAGGAGTACGACCATCTCGGCGGCTACGCGCTCGAAGCACGCACGCGCGAGATTCTTCACGGCCTGGGTTTCGACGACGAGCGGATCGACGGCGACGTCGGCGAGCTGTCGGGCGGCTGGAAGATGCGCGTCGCCATGGCGCGTGTGCTGCTCGGCCAGCCGGACGTCCTGCTGATGGACGAGCCCACGAACCACCTCGACATCGAGTCGATCATCTGGCTCGAGGCGTTTCTCAAGGACCGCGACGGCGCGCTGCTGATGACGTCGCACGACCGCGAGTTCATGAACCGCATCGTCGGCAGGATTGCGGAGATCGACGGCGGCGAGATCACGGCCTACTCGGGCAACTACGACTTCTACGAACGCGAGCGCGCGATCCGCGAAGCGAACCGCGAAGCCGCGTACGCACGGCAGCAGGCGATGCTCGCCAAGGAGCAGCGGTTCATCGACCGGTTCGCGGCGCACGCGGCGAAAGCGGCGCAGGTCCAGAGCCGCGTCAAGGCGCTCGAGAAAATCGAGAAGATCGAGCTGCCAAAGAAGCGCCGGGTTGTGAAGTTCGACTTCCGGCCGCCACCACGGTCGGGCGAGCAGGTGGCGACGCTGGAGCATCTGTCCAAGAGGTACGGCAAGCGGACCGTCCACCAGGACCTCAACCTGACCATCAGGCGCGGTGAGCGCTGGTGCGTGATGGGAAAGAACGGCGCGGGGAAGTCCACCTTATTAAAGATGGTCGTCGGCGCCGTCGCGCCGGATGCCGGCAGCCTCAAGCTCGGCGCGAGCCTGCAGATGGGGTACTTCTCGCAGCAGGCGCTCGACGTG
>DATNBT010000121.1:0-5685 GCA_035571855.1 Vicinamibacterales bacterium | reverse complement strand
AAATTTCCCGTTCGCCCTCAGGTACGAGAACTGGCTCTTCCGCACCTCGAGGATGTCGTTGAAGCTCAGTTGCTGCGCCAGCAGGTTCTTGAGGCCGTTGATGGCGTTGACGACGTCGCCGACCTGGCGATCGGACATCTGTCCCGCGGCGACCGCAGCGCCTTCAGCCGGCTCGCCGGCCGCGACTCCGAGCAGTCCTCCAAGCGTCAGCAGTTCTCTTCGATCAAGCATGGCGAAGTCTCCAGTCCCCAGTCGCTAGTCTCCAGTCGCTAGTCCTCAGTCCCTTCAGGTTCGCGAATCAGAATTCCCAACAGCGTGCTGACCACGCTGACGACCAGCGCGCCCCAGAACGCGGGCCAGAAGCCGTTCACATGAAAACCGAGGCCGAGCGTGCCTGACACCGAGCTGGTGAACCAGAGCATCAGGCCGTTCAGGACGAATGCGAACAGGCCGAAGGTCAAGATGAAGAACGGGAACGTAAGGAACTTGAGAATCGGCCGGATGACGGCGTTGACGATGCCGAAGATGAGCGCGACGCCGATGAACGGCATGACCGCGCCGGTGTAGGTGACGCCCGTCACCAGGCGCGTCGCCACCCAGAGCGCGGCGGCGTTGACGAGCAGACGGATCAGGAACGACATGCGCGTTGTCCTAAGCGAGTGACGCCGGCCGTCCGGCGGCGGCCTCACATCCTAGCAGAAGTTTTCGCATCGCCTTGCCGCAAGTGGCATGATTGTCTGGACTTATCTCTGACGAGCTTCAGGAGATCGACGTGGCATCGCAGTTGCTCAAATCTCTACCGATGACATCACTTACCTGCAGGGGCGTGCGCATCGCCGCGGCCGCCGCCGCCGTCGTCGGGCTCGCGGCACCCACCGCGTTCGCACAAATCGTCGTCGGAGGGCGTTATCCGTACGGGTATCGCTACGCGGCGCCCGACGCGTCCGTGAAGTTTGACGTCAAGCCCAAGGAGACGGCCGTCTACGTCGACGGCTACTACGCGGGACTGGTGGACGACTACGACGGCGCGTTCCAGCGCCTGCGCACCGCGCCGGGCGGCCACGAGGTCACGCTGTTTCTCGAGGGCTACCGGACGTACTCGGAGCGCGTGTATCTGAGCGCCGACAACACCTTCAAGTTCAAACACCGGATGGAGAAGCTCGCCGGCGGCGAAGTCGCCGAGCGTCCGCCGGCGCCGCAGCCTCCGCCGCAATATCAGCCTGGTCAGCCGGGCGATCAGGGCGCGCCGCCGCCGTTGCCTCGAGGCCGCGTGCGTCGCGGGCCGAGCGGTCCGTTCCCGCCGAACGGCTTCCCGCCGCCTCCCGGCGAACCGGGACAGCCTGGCGATCAGCCCGGTCCTCCGCCGGACGCGAACGCCGGCAACAACCGCGGCACGCTCGCGCTGACGCTGCAGCCGGCCGACGCCGAGGTGCTCGTCGACGGCAACCCGTGGCAGCACGATCCCGGCACCGATCGCCTGACGATCGATCTCGCCGAGGGCCGCCACAACATCCAGGTGCGGAAAGCCGGTTTCGTCGGATATCTTACGGACGTCCAGATCCGATCGGGCCAGACGAGCACACTGGATGTCCAGCTCAAGACGCCTCCTCGGTAACGCATTCGTGCTCCTGAGCCTCGCGAGCATCGCGACGGCTCAGGACTCCGGCATCAGCGAGCCGCTTGCGCGCGAGCGCGCGGCTCGCGTCTCGAACGTCCGCTACGAGCTCTCCTTCTCGATTCCGAATGACAGGAACGCCGCGATCAAAGGCCACGAGGCAGTCAGCTTCACGCTGAGCGACACGTCGCGGCCGCTGCTGCTCGACTTCGCGTCGGCTCCCGGCGGTCACCTGAGGTACGCGCCGGCGTCGCTCAAGACCGGCGAGAACCGCCTCGAGCTCGATTTCGACGCCGGCGACGGTCCACTCAATCGCAACGACGACTTCCTCTACACGATCTTCGTTCCCGCGCGCGCGCACGAGGCGTTTCCCTGCTTCGACCAGCCGGATCTGAAAGCGCGCTGGACGCTGTCGCTCGACGTGCCCGGGGGCTGGGAAGCGCTCGGCAACGGCGCCGAGGCGTCGAAGACGTCGCGCGACGGCCGCACGCGCGTGGCGTTCGCCCAGACGCAGCCGATCTCGACATATCTGTTCGCGTTTGCCGCGGGCCGCTTCTCCGTCGAGCGCGCGGAACGCGACGGCCGGACGTTGCGGATGTTTCACCGCGAGACCGACGCGGCGAAAGTGGCGCGCAACCGTGACGCCATCTTCGATCTCCACGCCGCCGCGCTCGCATGGATGCAGGAGTACACCGGCATCCCCTATCCGTTCGGCAAGTTCGACTTCCTGCTCGTGCCGGCGTTCCAGTTCGGCGGCATGGAGCATCCGGGCGCGATCTTCTACAACGCGAGCGGTTTGATGCTCGATCCGTCGGCGACGCAGAACGAGCTCCTCAACCGCGCGAGCGTCATCTCGCACGAGACCGCGCACATGTGGTTCGGCGATCTCGTGACGATGCGCTGGTTCGACGACGTGTGGATGAAGGAGGTCTTCGCCAATTTCATGGCGGCGAAGATCGTGAATCCGTCCTTCCCCGCCATCAACCACGACCTGCGGTTCCTGCTGCAGTACTACCCGCCGGCGTACGAGATCGATCGCACGGACGGCTCGAACCCGATCCGGCAGCCGCTCGCGAACCTGAACGAAGCCGGCACGCTCTACGGCAACATCATTTACGACAAGGCGCCGATCGTCATGCGCCAGCTCGAGACGCTCACCGGCGCCGGCAGCTTCCGCGACGGCCTGCGCGACTACCTGACACGGTTTTCCTTCGGCAACGCGACGTGGACGGACCTGATTCGACTGCTCGACGACCGGACGCCAGAGGATCTCGTCGCGTGGAGCCACGCATGGGTGGATGAAGACCGCCGGCCGACGATCGCGACGAAACTACAGGTGTCGGGCGGCAGGATTGCGCGGCTGACGCTGACGCAACGCGATCCGGACGTCTCCCGACGATTGAAATGGAATCAGCGGATCGACGTCGCGATCGGTTACCGCGAGCGCTCGGCTGAAGCCTTCGCGCTCCGCATCGAGCACGTGCCCGCGCAGTTGTTCGGCGCATCCGTCGACGTCGCCCAAGCACGCGGGCGTCCTGCCCCGCTGTTCGTCCTCGCAAACGGCGGCGGCATCGCGTACGGCGACATCCTGCTGGATCCGGCGAGCTTCCGGTGGCTCAGCGCGAACGTCTCCCGCATCGCCGATCCGCTGACGCGCGGGTCGGCGTGGCTGACGCTGTGGGACGCGATGCTCGGCGGCGGCTTTGCCGCGCCCGCGGCGCTCGATCTCCAGCTCGCGTCGCTTCCTCGTGAGACCGACGACCTGATCGTCGAAGAGCTGCTCGGAGAGCTCCGCACGATCTACTGGCGGTTTCTTTCTCCCGAGGAGCGGCGTTTCCATGCGGCGCGGGTGGAACGTGTGCTGCGTGAGTGCCTGGACGCCGCCAAGACACAGAGCCTGAAAGGCGCGTACTTCGCCGCGCTCCGCAGCGTCGCGTTGACGCCGCCGACCCTCTCGTGGCTGACGTCGGTGTGGAACGGCGACGAGAAGGTGCCGGGGCTGGTCCTGGCCGAGCCGGACTTCATCGCGCTGGCCCGCGAGCTCGCGATTCGCGGCGACGCCACGGTCGTCGCGCGGCAGATCGAGCGGACGAAGGATCCGGATCGAAAAGCGCAGCTCGCGTTCATCACGCCGGCGCTCTCTTCCGATCCCGCCGAGCGCGATCGCTTCTTCGAGTCGCTGAGAGACGTCGCCAACCGGCGCCACGAGCCGTGGGTGCTCGAAGGCCTGCGCGCGCTGCACCATCCGCTGCGCGGCGTTCGGTCGGACCGCTACATCGCGCCGGGACTCGCGATGCTGCGCGAGGTGCAGCAGACCGGCGACATCTTCTTTCCGAAACGCTGGGCCGACGCGACGCTCGGTGGCCCGCCGTCGCCTGCAGCCGCCGCAACCGTGCGTGCGTTCGTGCGCGATCTCCCGGCCGGCTATCCCGACCGGCTCAGGCGCATCGTCCTCTCGTCGGCGGACCTTCTCTTCAGATCCGCGCGCACGAAGTAAAGCAGCGCGATTACGAGCGTCACCAGCGGAACGACGCAGAACCCCGTCCAGCCCCAGAGGTTGAACGCGAGCGGCCCGAGGTACGAGCCGAGCGCGCCGCCGATGAAGAACGCCACCATATAAAAGGTGTTGAGCCGGCTGCGCGCGTCGGGCGCGATCGCGTAGATGCGCGACTGGTTGGCGACGTGGCCCGACTGGACGCCGACGTCGACGAGCGCGATGGCGGCGATGAGCCCCGGCAGCGTGCGGCCGAACGCCAGCAGAATCACGTAGCCCGCGAACGTCGCGATGATCGCGACGAGGATCGATCGCTCCGGCCCGTGCCGATCGGACAGGCGCCCGACAATCGGCGCCGCCGCCGCGCTCGACGCGCCGAGCAACCCGAACACGCCCGCCGCCGTCGTCCCGTAGTGATACGGCGGCGTCCGCAGCAGAAACACCAGCGTCGTCCACAGCGCGCTGAAGGACAGGAACAGCAGGCACGCGAGCAGCGCCGCTTCGCGCAGCGTCGGATGCTGCCGCGCCAGGCTCCAGATCGACTTCATCAGGTGCGTCCACTTCAGCGTCAGCTCGGGCCGGCTCTCGTGAAGGGAAAAGCGCACCGTGATCGCGAGCGCAAGCATCAGCCCCGACGCGAACCAGAACACCATGCGCCAGCCGTAGGCGTCGCCGACGATGCCGCTGAACGTCCGCGCGAGCAGGACGCCGATCAGCAGTCCGCCGAGGACGATGCCGACGATGCGGCCGCGCTCTTTCGGCGGCGCCAGGTGCGCCGCGAGCGGGACGACGACGTGGACGCAGGACGTCCAGACGCCGATGAAGAAGCACGCGACGGCCAGCCAGACGATGCCGCGCGACATCGCCGCGAACACCATCGTGATCGCCTCGGCGGTCATCAGCAGCGCGATCAGCGTGCGCCGCTCGTACTTGTCGCCGAGCGGGACGAAGAACAGCATGCCGAGGCCGGTCCCGACCTGCGCGAGCATCGCCACGACGCCCATCTGCGCGATCGACAGGCCGAACTCGCGGGCGATGTCGGCGAGCAGCGGCTGGATGTAATAGATGTTGGCGACGACGCAGCCCGTGCAGAGGGCCAGCAGCCAGACGACACGACGGGGCATTGGACGATGATTGTAGCCGCAGGCCTTCAGGCCTGCCTTTGTGCTACGTTGGTTTTGGCGTGACGACCGTTCTTCAGCCATCGACGTTTCTGGAACGCTACCCGTCGTACGCGACGACGGCGACGCTGGACGCGCTGCGTGCGGCCGAATATCCGGCGCTCGCCGCGCACACCTACCTGGACTTCACGGCGGCCGGTCTGTATGCGACGTCGCAGATCACGCGCCACTTCGAGTTCCTCAAGACGCACCTGTGCGGCAACCCGCACTCCACCAACCCATCGTCGTCTGTCGCGACCGAGTACGTGACGCGCGCGCGCGGCGCGGTGCTGCGATTCTTCAACGCGTCGCCGGACGAGTGGGAGGTCGTGTTCGCCGGGAACGCGAGCCTGGCGCTGAAGCTGATCGGCGAGTCGTATCCGTTCGGTCCGGGCGATCGTTTCCTGCTGACGTTC
>DATNBT010000120.1:0-7012 GCA_035571855.1 Vicinamibacterales bacterium | reverse complement strand
ATCGCGGGCCTGTCGGCCAGCTTCTTCGCGAGCGCCACGCCGAGCGCTTTTGTCTCGATCAGCATGTTCGTCATGCCCGCCGCTTCGCGAATCTCGAACACCGGCACGCCCGCGGCGAGAAATGCGCTCTGGTGATACATCGGGAGCAACGGGACGCCCGTCACCGCGAACGGAATCAGCGACGGCGTGTGGCAGTGCACAACCGCGTTGACGTCCGGACGCACCCGGTAGATCTCGCTGTGGATGAAGCGCTCCTTGTACGGCGTCCGGCCCTTCGCGTCCACGGGAGCGCCGTCGAGGTCGTGCTCCATGATGTCGGCCGCGGTCACCGACTCCGGCGCCAGCGACCGCGACAGCAGGAAGCGGTCTCTCCGGCCCGGATGCCGCACGCTGATGTGGCCGTAGCCGTCGAGCACCATCTCGTTCGCGAGGATGTGGTTGCCCGCGACGAGATCGTCGATGAGCGCCTGTGGAGCCTGCTGCGCCGACAACTTGATCTGCGGCAGCAGCGCCGCCACGCCGAGCGCCAGGAGTTCGCGTCGATGCATCATGTTCTGGTCCGGCTGAAGCCGGACACTACCAGGTCCGGCGGCTTCATGAAGGTCCCGTCTGAGGATCGCGCGATCTCCCGTACCGCGACGATCGCGTCGCGATTCAGCGGGCCGTAGATATGTGGAAAGACTTCCGCGGGATCGTCATACCGAATCGGCGACGTCACGCGATCCTGATCGATATACAGCACGACCCACGGCTCCGCGCTCGACTTGTAGTACTTCGTCAGCGTAATCGCCACCGCTTCCCGCCCCTCGGTCGTGTGAATGAACCCCTCGCGCGCGAACGGCTCGGGCACGTACGGCTTCGAGGAATCCAGCGAGTCGAAATACGTCTTCGGCGTCCCGTGATACGCAAGTCTCATCGTCATGCCGGGACCCGGGCCCGGACTACTTGTTGCCGAACAGCGGCTTGTAATCGCGATTGTTCTCGCAGACGAACTCGTTCAGCGAGTCGTACTCCGGCAGCAGCGGAAAGTTCCGCCTGATGATCCACGGCTGCGCGAAGACGTTCGGATCCTGAATCGTCGCCTCGTAGCTGAGCGTGTTGAAGTCCGGCCGGCTGAAGCGCTCGACGATGTGCAGCGACTCGGTGTGCCTGTAGCCGTTGATCTCCGTCTTGTCGTTGTAGCCGATCGAGTCGACGACGAGCGTGTCGCCGTCCCAGCGGCCCACGGCGTTGCCCATCCAGCTCGGATCGGGATCCGGCGGATGGTTCCGCCCGTCCGTCGGGATGATCCGATGCAGGTTCAGGTACTCGTGCGCGATCACGACGGACTTCGGCGCCTGCACGATCTGCGTGTAGTAGGGCACGAAGAACGACTGCGGGATGCCGGGCGGCATGCACGACGAGTACTGGCCGGTGTCGTCGGCCGCGCGGACGATCTTGAACTTCTCGGCGCCGGGCTTCAGCACCGGCTGCGCCGGCGGCGGGCCGCCTCGTCCGCCTGGCGCCTGGCCGTAGCCGTAGACGCCGGAGAGATCCGGATGACCGTCGGCGGTCCGCGGCACCGCCTTCGGGAGGTGCGAAGCGCTCGTCGCCGACGCGGCCGTCGTCCCCTGGACCGTGACGGTCACCATTCGTTTGTCGGCGCTGTTGCTCGCGCCCGTCACCGCCAGCGTGTATGTCGTCGTCGCCGACGGCGTCAGCGTCAGCGTCCCGCGCGGCGCGACGCGGCCGATCGGATCGATCGAGATCGACTGCGGATTCTCGGTCGCCCAGGTCAGCGTCACCTTCTCGCCCGGCCTGATGCTCTTCGGCTGGACGTCGAAGCTCATGATGCGCACGGGAAGGCGTCCAGCGATGCGATAGGGCGACTCGCCCGGCTGCGCCGGAGGCGCGGCCTGTTGCGCCGCGGCGAGCGCGATCCCAATCGCGAAGGCGACGCCGATCACGATCGCAGCTCTCTTCCGTCCGGCAGCTTCAGCAGCGCGCTGATCATCGACGGCGCGCCGCTCTTCGCGGCTCCGCCCGTGCAGGTGATCACGTCGCCGGGCTTCACCGTCGTCCGCACCCAGCCGTACGAGCGGAGATGGTTGAGGCTCATCAGCTCGATTTCCCACTCGGTCGAATTGCCCTTCTCGTCCTTGACGTCGATGTAGATGAACGCGTGCGGGTTCGTCCACTCGAACCGCTTCACCGTTCCGGTGACCGTCGTCGGGTGATCCATCTGGTACATCGCGGTCGAGTGATGCGCCGAGAGCGGCGACGCCAGCAGGACCACCGCCGCAACGGCAAGCAGATATCGCCTCATGACCTCAGCTCCACCTTTCCTTTTGGAGAATCGAACGTCGCAATCAGCGACGGTTTCTGCCCGCGCGTGACGGCGAGCGCGAGCCCGAGCTGCTTCAGCATCGTCTGCACGCGCCGGGCGTCCGGATGTTCCGCGCGCAGGCCCGTGAGCGTCACGCCCTTCGCGGCGGTCTCCGACGGATGCGGCGACGAACCCCAGTCAATGAAGTAGGGAATCAGGCGATCGCCGAGGACCGTGTTCGGATCCGTGTACGTCCATTTCAGGAGGACGCCGTCTGGACGCCTGCGGCTGCCGGGAATCACGGCGCCGAGGTCGATGCCGTGCGCTTTCGCGCCGGCGGCGAATGTCTCGAGCGACTTGCCTTTCGCGACCCACGTGAACAGGTGCGGCGCGTTGAGATCGTCGATGCCGAAGCGGCGGCCGCCTGGCGGGCGCACCTGCTCCGGATCCGGCCCGATGATCTCGAGATACGACTGCGGCCCGAGCGCGATCAGCGCGTTGCGCGTGCCCTGTCCCGGATGCTGTCCGCCCGGCGTGGCGTGCACGCCGAACAGTTTTTCCGCGGCCTCGATGCCGCTCTGCAGATCCGGCACCGTGTAGACGAGGTGGTCGACCTGCGCGAGCACGCCGGACGGCGCGGGCGCGGCGATCAAAAACGCGGCGAGCAAGAGTCCTGCGGCCCTCATCGGCGGTCGGGCACATTCTGAGGTAGATTCCCCGCCATGGCAATGAGAACGACCATCGGGCTGGCGCTCTTCGCCGGCGCCCTCCTCCAGGCGCAGACGCCGAGGCTCACGCTCACGCTGACCGGGCAGTCGACGATTCGCACGGACGTCCGCGTCCGCACGCCGTCCATCGCGTCGACGGCCGCCGCGCTCCTCAAGGGCGACGTCGTCTTCACGAATTTCGAATCCACCGTCGTCGAAGACGGGACGGCCCGCAACGGCCGGTTCCTCTCGCCGCCCGAGGCCATCGACGCGCTGAAGGGTCTGGGGTTCAACCTGCTGTCGCTGTCGAACAACCATGCGTTCGATCTGGAAACCGCCGGCATCGAGAACACGCTGCGCGCCGTGACGCGTCTCAACCTTGCGCACGCGGGCATCGGCAGGACGCTCGACGAGGCCTCCGGTCCGGGCTACCTGCGCACGCCGAAGGGCACCGTCGCGCTCGTGTCGATGGCGTCGGGATTCGTGCCGGAAGGCGGCGCGGCGACCGCGACGCGTCCCGGCGTCAACGAGCTGCGCGTCGACGGCGGCAGGACGCCGAACAGGGAGGACGCGCAGCGGATCCTGCAGAGCATCCGTACCGCGCGCGCGAACGCCGACATCGTGGTGACGTATCAGCACAACCACGTGTTCGACATCCCCTTCGGCACGATCATGTCGGAGCAGTTGCCCGAGCGCCTGGTGCCGCCTGCCTGGTTGAAGACGTGGGCGCACGACGAAGTCGACGCGGGCGCCGATGTCGTCGTCATGCACGGCGCGCCGCTGCTGCACGGCGTCGAGATCTATCGCGGCAAGCCGATTTTCTACGACCTCGGCAACTTCTTCTTCCAGGTGCCGCCCACGATCACGATGCTCGACGAGCCGATCATCTGGGAGAGCGTCGTCGCGTCGGTGGAATTCGAAGGACGGGCGCTGCGGTCGGTGGCCTTCACGCCGATCGCGATGAACAAGATCGGCGAGGGACAGCCGGACGTCCACGATTCGTCCGCCAACAACCTGTTCCTGCAGACACGCGGCCTGCCGAAGCCCGCCACCGGCAATCAGGCGAGGTACATCCTCGAGCGGCTGGCCAACGCCTCGCGCCCGTTCGGCACGACGATCGAGATCTCGGGCGGCACTGCAAAGGTGCGGCTCAGGAGCCGATAACCTTTCAATAATGTCCATCTTGCGGCCGGTCCCGCGCAGCATCACGCAACCCGTCTCGGTCCTCGTGCTGCTCGCGTGGCTCGGCGCCATGGCGCTCCTCGTCAATCGCTCGTATCTCCAGGCCTCGTCGAACCTCGCAACCGATCTGGCCCGCTACGGATCAGGCGCCACGTGGCGCGGCGTGTATTACCGCGGCGAAAAAATCGGGTTCACCGTCAGCCAGACCGTGCCGACGGCCGACGGATTCGATCTGGAAGAGGACGGCCGGCTGCAGATGGCGCTGCTCGGCGCCCACACCGCGGCGACGATTCGCACCACCGCGCACGTCGATGCGAACTTCACGCTGCGCGCGTTCGAGTTTTCGCTCGACCCCGGCACGGGTCCGATTGAGGTGTTCGGCACCGTCGGCCCCGGCCGCGACCCCAAAGGGATCGCTCTGCATATCGCGGTAAAAACCGCCTCAGGCACGCGCACCGAAGACCGCGTGCTCGACGAAGCTCCCGCGCTCTCGCTCAATCTGTCACGCCGTCTCGCCGGCGGCGGCCTCGTGACCGGCGCGCGCCATCATTGGACCGTCTTCGACCCCGCGACATTACACAACGCGCCAGTCACCGTCGACGTCGGTCGCCGCGAGCTCGTCGGCGGATCCGGGCGCCCGGTGCCGGCGTTCCGCGTCGAAATGGAATTCTCCGGACTGCGGACGACGTCCTGGGTCACCGACACCGGCGAAGTCGTGCGCGAAGAAAGCCCGCTCGGCCTCATCACGGTGCGCGAGACGCCGGAACGCGCCCGCGCGATGGCCGTGCCGATCAAGGTGCAGACCGACATGTACGACTCGGCCGCGATCGTCCCCGCCGGCAAGGAGAAAATCGACGAGCCGCGCGACGTCCGCAGGCTGCGCGTGCGGCTCTCCGGCGCGCCGCTGCCGCCGGGCGACCTCGACGGCGTGTCGCAGAGCGTGAGCACGGACGCCGGCGCCACCGTCATCGACATCCTGGACCCGCGCGATCTCAAGGCCGATCGCGCCGCCGCGGACGCGAAGCAGTACCTTGCCGCCGAACCCCTCCTCGAAAGCGACGACCCGGAGATCATCGCCGAAGCGCAGCGCGCCGTCCGCGGCGTGACGGATCGCCGCACGCAGGCCGAGCGCCTCACCCGCTACGTCAACGGCCTGCTCGAAAAGAAGCCGACCGTCAGCATTCCGTCCGCGCGCGAAGTGCTGCGGACGAAGGTCGGCGACTGCAACGAGCACACCGCGCTCTTCGTCGCGATGGCGCGGGCGATCGGCATCCCCGCGCGCGTCGACGTCGGCGTCGTCTTCGTCCGCGGCGCGTTCTATTACCACGCGTGGCCCGAGGTCTACATCGATCAGGGCGCGAACCGCGGCATGTGGCTGCCGGTCGATCCGACGCTCAACGAGTTCCCCGCCGACGCGACGCACATCCGCTTCGCGCGCGGCGGCCTGGAGAAACAGACCGCGATTCTTCCGCTCATCGGCCGGCTGAAGATGTCGATCCTCGACGTCGACGTCCAGCCCGGCTCCCAGCGCATTCTCGCCGGCGGCGGCGTCAACGCCGTCACTCCGCCGGCCGATCTCGGCGCGCTCGCGATTCCGATTCCCACGAAGAAGACCTGCTGCGCGTGCGCGCGATAGCCGCATAGGACATGGCGATCGTCATCAACAACCTGGTGAAGACATACGGGAAGTTCACCGCCGTCGACGGCGTCTCGCTCGACGTCCGCGCCGGCGAAATTCACGGCTTCCTCGGCCCCAACGGCGCCGGCAAGACGACGACCCTGAGGATGATTGCGGGGCTGTTGAAGCCGACGGCCGGGACGATCGAGGTCAACGGCCACGACGTCGCGAAGGAACCCGAGGCCGCGAAAGCCTCGCTCGGCTTCATCCCGGATCGCCCCTACATCTACGAGAAGCTGACCGCCGGCGAGTTCCTGCGCTTCCACGGCGGGCTCTTCGGTCTCGACGGCAGCGGGATCGGCCCGCGCGTGAAGGAGATGCTCGAGCTCTTCGAGCTCGGACGCTGGGAGAACGAGCTCGTCGAGAGCTTCTCGCACGGCATGAAGCAGCGGCTCGTGATGAGCGCCGCCTTCCTCCACCGCCCTCAGGCCGTCGTCGTCGACGAGCCGATGGTCGGCCTCGATCCTCGCGGCGCGCGGCTCATCAAAGATGTCTTCCGGAAGATGGCGTCGCGCGGCGTCGGCATCCTGATGAGCACGCACACGCTGGAGGTCGCGCAGGAGATGTGCGACCGCATCGACATCATCCTCAAAGGCCGGATCATCGCGCACGGGACCGTCGCGGACATCCGCGCCATGGGCGACGGCGCGAACGACCACCTCACCGAAGTCTTCCTCAAGCTCACCGGCGGAAGCGCCCTCCAGGAAATTGACGAGATCGTCTGATCCATGAACGCTGATCCATGAACGCTGATCCATGAACGCTGAACTCTGAACATGAACCTCTCGTTCCCCTATCTGTTGCTGCCGAGCGCGCTCGCCTCGAGAAACCGCGCACGCCGGCGCGAGCGCGGCGACCTCACGCGCGGGCTGATGTTCGGTGCCATCGGCGTCCTCGTCGTGTGGGCGCTGTTCCAGGGAGCGTTCTGGCTGACGACGCAGCTGGAGAGTTATGAGGAGCTGGGCGATTACCTGCTGCGGCTCGGGATGTCGTGGCTGTTTCTCACGTTCCTCTCGTTCCTGGCGTTCAGCGGCGTCGTGACGACGCTGTCGACGTTTTTTCTCTCGGAAGATCTGCGGCTGCTGCTGACGGCGCCGGTTCCGGTGCGACGGTTGTTCCATGCGCGGTTCCTGAAGACCG
>DATNBT010000119.1:0-3673 GCA_035571855.1 Vicinamibacterales bacterium | reverse complement strand
GCGACGCCGACATGCCTTTTCTCCGGCCGTCGCTGGCTCGATGGCTGGAGGAGTATCCGTCAGAGCGCGATCGCCTCTCGCGCATGGAACGCGAGATTCTGCAGGTCGCCGGGACCGGAGCGATGACGAAAGGAAAGATCTGCAGGCACGTCTCGCAGATGGAGCCGTGGCCGTGGGGCGACCTCTCGGTTTTCCTCAGAATCGATGGTCTTGCGGCCGTCTCTCCGGCGGCGCTCGAGCGCACCGGCGATTCGTACGCGATCACCGACTACGGCCGTCGCCTGCTCGCGGCCGAGCCCGCGGCCGTCGCCGCGCGGGCGGTCGACACCTGGCTCGGCGGCGCGCACGTTATCATTAGATAGATGACCTCCAACGAGATCAGGTCGTCGTTCCTCAAGTTCTTCGAGGAACGCGGCCATCGCATCGTACCCAGCTCCCCGCTCGTGCCGGCCGACGACCCCACGCTCCTCTTCACGAACGCGGGCATGAACCAGTTCAAGGACGCGCTCCTCGGCCGCGAGAAGCGCGAATACACGCGCGCGACGACGGCGCAGAAGATCATGCGGGTGTCGGGCAAGCACAACGACCTCGACAACGTGGGACCGTCGCACCGGCATCACACGTTCTTCGAGATGCTGGGGAACTTCTCCTTCGGCGACTACTCCAGAAAGGACGCGCTCCCCTTCGCGTGGGAGCTCCTGACGGGCGTGTGGAAGATGCCGAAGGACAAGTTCGTCGTCTCGATCTTCAAGGGCGAGAAGGGCATCCCGCGCGACGACGAGGCGTTCGAGATCTGGCGCCGGCTCGGCATTCCGTCGGATCGAATCCTCGAACTCGGCGAAGACGACAACTTCTGGACGATGGGCGACACCGGGCCGTGCGGCCGCTGCTCGGAGATCTACTTCGTGCGCGGCGGCAGCGGCGCCGATCCCGAGATCGAGATCTGGAACAACGTGTTCATGGAGTTCGAGCGCCACGCCGACGGCAGGCTCACGCCGCTGCCGGCCCCGTCGATCGACACCGGGCTCGGCCTCGAGCGCATGACGGCCGTCATGCAGAACGTCCAGTCGAACTACGACACCGACCTCTTCCAGCCGCTGCTCAAGGCCGTCGGCGTGCTCTCGGGCCACAAGTACGGCGCCAACGACGCCGCCGACATCTCGATGCGCGTCGTCGCCGATCACATGCGATCGACGACGTTCCTGATCGGCGACGGCGTGATTCCGTCCAACGAGTGGCGCGGCTACGTCCTGCGCAAGATCATGCGGCGCGCGATGCGGCACGGCAAGCACCTGGGCATGAGCGAGCCGTTCATGCACAAGCTCGTCGAAGTCCTCGACGCCGAAATGGGCGACGCGTACCCGGAGATCCGCACCAGCCGCGAGATGATCGAGAAGACGATCCTCGCGGAAGAACACCGCTTCGAGGCGGTGCTCACGGAAGGCCTGCCCCGTCTCGAGGCGGAGCTCGAAAAAGTCACCGGCACGAAGAGCAAGGTGCTGTCCGGCGACGCCGCGTTCAAGCTGTACGACACGTTCGGCGTTCCCTTCGACTTCATCGAGGACACGGCGGCGACTCAGGGCGTCACAGTCGACAAGGAATCCTTCGAACGCGCGATGGAAGGACAGCGCGACAAAGCCCGCGCGAAGTCCGGCTTCGGCGGGAGCAGGAAAGACACGACGTTCGAATGGGAAAATGGGCAGGACGGGCGGGATGGGCAGGACAGGCGGGATACGTTCGAGGGCTACACGTCCACGAAGGTCACGGGCGTGCCGGTCGTCGCAATGTGGACCGACGATCGGCAGCCGGCGCAGGAACTCGGCGCGGGTCAGTCCGGTTTCGTCGCGCTCGCGAAGACGCCGTTCTACCTCGAAGCCGGCGGACAGGTGTCGGACTCCGGCCGCATCACGAACGCGTCAGGCGCGGTCGCGACGGTCGACGGCCTGTCGCGCACCGGATCAGGCACGGCGCGCGCGCATCACGTGCGCGTCGCGAACGGCACGCTCAAGCTGCGCGACATCGTGACCGCGGAAGTCGACGCCGAGGTCCGCAACGCGACGCGGCGCAATCACACGGCGACTCACCTGCTCCATGCCGCGCTCCGCCAGGTGCTCGGCGCGCACGTCAAGCAGGCCGGCTCGCTCGTGGCGCCGGATCGGCTGCGGTTCGACTTCGTCCACTTCCAGGCGATTACGCGCGACGAACTCGATCGCATCGAACGCATCGTCAACGAACAGGTGTATCGCAACACGCCGGTGAACACGGACGTCGACGTCGCGCCCGAGCAGGCGATCGCCGCCGGCGCGATGGCGCTGTTCGGCGAGAAGTACGGCGACAAGGTCCGGGTCGTCAGCATCCCGGGCTTCAGCATGGAGTTGTGCGGCGGCACGCACGTCAGCGCCACCGGCGACATCGGCTTCTTCGCGATTCTCGCGGAGAGCGGCGTCGCGGCGGGCGTGCGCCGCATCGAGGCCGTGACGGGCGCCGGCGCGGTCGAGTGGGCCCAGCAGCAGCGCGCCTCGCTCGACGCCGTCATCGGCGTGCTGAAGGTGAATCCGGGTCAGGCGGTCGAGGCGATCGAGCGCCTGCAGGCGGAGCACAAGAAACTGGCGCGCGAAGTCACGCAGCTCAAGACGAAGCTCGCGACCGGCGGCGGCGGGGGCTCGTCGGTTGACGCGGACGACACCATCGACGTCTCCGGCGTGAAGCTCGTTCGCCGAAAGGTCGCGGATCTCGACAAGGACGCGCTGCGCGGCGTCGCCGACTCGCTGAAGGCGAAGATCAAATCAGGCGTGGTGATCCTCGCGGCGACGGCCGGCGAAGGCAAAGTCCAGATCGTGGTCGCCGTGACACCGGACCTGACGTCGAAGATAAAAGCCGGGCAGGTCGTGAAGGAAATCGCCCCGATCGTCGGCGGCGGCGGCGGCGGACGGCCGGATTTCGCGGAGGCCGGCGGAAAGCAGCCCGAGAAAATCGACGAAATGCTCGAAGCCAGCAAATCTGTAATCGCGAAGCTGCTTTCGTAGCGGGCCGTTTAAGGGCCGCCCATCTACCGAGTCTGGCTAAAATAGCCGATACCCCAGCTGGGACTCTCTTTGAAGCTCATCTTTATCGCCGCCGCCGTGCTCGGTCTGGCTTCGACAGCTCATGCGCAAATCTACTCGTGGACCGACGGCAACGGCCATCTCGTCCTCTCCAACCGTCCCAAGGCCGGCACCGAGCGCGCGTACGTCGTCCCGCAGGCTGAATCGATCCGCACGACGCGCGCGGTCGATTCGTCGAAGTCGTCGCTCTACGACGACCTGATTGCCTTCAACGCGCGCGCGCAGGGCGTCCGCTCGGATCTCGTTCGAGCGGTCATGCAGGTCGAATCGGGATTCAATCCGATCGCCCGCTCGCCCAAGGGCGCCATGGGCCTGATGCAGCTGATGCCGGAGACGATGAGGGAGTTTCACGTCAGCAACGCGTTCGACCCGGCGGAAAACATCCGCGGCGGCGTCGCGTATCTGAAGCAGCTGCTCGACCGCTACTCCAACAACGAAGTCCTCGCGCTCGCCGCCTACAACGCCGGTCCCGGCGCCGTCGACAAGCACGGGCAGACCGTGCCGCCGTACAAGGAGACGCAGGACTACGTGAGGAAGATCGGCAACATCACGTCACGCCCCGTCGCGCA
>DATNBT010000118.1:0-5434 GCA_035571855.1 Vicinamibacterales bacterium | reverse complement strand
CGCGACCGACACGTTCAGGCTTTGAACATGCCCCTGCATCGGAATCGACACCAGCCAGTCGCAGCGTTCGCGCACCAGGCGCCGGATTCCTGCGCCCTCGGCGCCGACCACCAGCGCCGTCGGCAGCGTGTAGTCGATCTCGTCGTAACGTTTGTCCGCGTCGCCGGCCAGTCCGACCGTCCACACGCCGGCGTCTTTCAGCTGTTCGACCGCGCGCGCGATGTTCACCACGTCGGCGATCTTCACGTGCGACACCGCGCCCGCCGAGGCCTTCGCCGTCGCGCCGCCCAGCGGCGCCGCGTGCCGCTCCTGCCGCACGACACCGCTCGCTCCCGCCGCGTCCACCGTCCGCAGAATCGCGCCGACGTTGTGCGGATCTTCCACGCCGTCGAGGACGACGATCAGCGGCGCCCCTGCCGCGCCCGTCACGAGATCCTCCGGCGACAGCGACTCCCGATCGACGACGAGCGCGACGACGCCCTGATGCACGCCGCCCTGCGACGCTCGATCGAGCTCGCCCTGGTCGACGCGCGTGATGGCGACGCCGGCGTTCTTCGCCGCGTCGAGGACACTGTTTAGACGCGCGTCCCCCCGGCCCGCGATTCGAAGCGACTCGACTTTTCCCGCGCGCAGCGCTTCCACGACCGGATTGATGCCGTAGATGATCACGCGAGCGCCGCGAGAAACGCCGCCGCACGCTCGCGGCAGCCGGTGACGGCCGGAATGCCGGCGCCCGCCGGCAGATCGGCGCCGAGATCGATCGCCGGAATCGCGAGATCGAGCTCCGGCCCCTCGGCGCGCCCCGTCAGGATGACGCGAATCGGATGGAACAGCGCCTTCGCCTTCTGCCCCGTCTTCGCCTTCACCTGGTTCGCCACGGCGCGGAACTGCTCCCGATCGAGACGCGGCGCCGATGCCAGCTCCTCCGCCAGCGCCCTGGCGACCGCCCGCGCGCCGTCGGCGCTCATCTCCTCGCGAACACCCGCGACGGCAAGCGCGGCGTTCGCGTCGTAGTCGAACAGAAACGACAGCCGCGCCGGAATCTGGCTCAGCCGATCGACCGACGCCGTCGCCATCGCCATCGCCGCCGCGAGGAACTCGAGGCCGCGCGCGTCCGGCGTCATCGGGATGCCGGCATCGGCGAAGAACGGCACCGACAGGTTCGCGATGCGCGCCGGGTCCGACATCTTCAGATAGTGCCGGTTCACCCACGCGAGCTTCTCTTCGTCGAACACGCCGGCGCTGTGGCCGACGCGGTCGAGCGAGAACCTGCGCGCGAGCTCGTCGACCGGCAGCAGTTCCTCGTCGTTGCCCGGCGACCAGCCGATGAGCGCGAGGTAATTCACCAGCGCTTCAGGCAGGTAGCCCTTCCCGCGGAACTCGGCGACCGAGGTCGCGCCGTGGCGTTTCGACAGCGGGCTGTGATCGGGCCCGAGCACGAGCGCGAGGTGCGCGAACTGCGGCGGCGTGAACCCGAGCGCCTCGTACATCAGGATCTGCCGCGGCGTATTCGAGATGTGATCCTCGCCGCGCACCACATGCGTGATCTCCATCAGCGCGTCGTCGATGACGACGGCGAAGTTGTACGCCGGATGGCCGTCGCCGCGGACGATGACCGGATCGCCGATGACGTCGGCGCCGAAGCGCACGTCCCCCCGGACCAGGTCCGTGAAGATGACGTCGTGGCCGTCGGGCACGCGGAACCGCGTCGCCGGGCGCTCGCCGGCGGCGATGCGCGCGTCCGCCTGTTCACGCGTCAGCTTCCGGCACGTGCCCGGATACACCGCGGGACGTCCTTCGGCCACCGCCGCCTTCCGGTCGGCGTCGAGCTGCGCCGTCGAACAGAAGCAGTAGTACGCGCCGCCGCTGTTGAGGAGCTCGATCGCGTACGACTGATAGAGGTGCAGGCGCTCCGAGTCGCGATACGGACCGTGCGCGCCGCCGATGTCCGGTCCCTCGTCCCAGTCGAGGCCGAGCCACCGCAGGTCGTCGATCATCGACGCTTCCGACTCGCGCGTCGACCGCTCGACGTCGGTGTCCTCGATGCGGAGGACGAACGTGCCGCCGGATCCGCGCGCGAGCAGCCAGTTGAAGATCGCCGTGCGGACGTTGCCGACGTGCAGCGCGCCGGTCGGGCTCGGAGCAAAACGGACGCGCACCTAGAGGCTCCTCACCATCGCGATCGCGTGAACCGCAATCGCCTCGCCGCGCCCGAGCTCGCCGACGCCTTCGTTGGTTTTGCCCTTGATGCTCACGCGATCCACGCTGACGCCGAGCACCTCCGCGAGCCTCGCGCGCATCGCGTCGACATGCGGAGCGAGCCTGGGCCGCTCGAGGATGACCGTCGCGTCGACGTTGCCGACCGCCAGTCCCTGCGTGCGGACGATCGCCACCGCCTGGCGCAGCAGATCGATGCTCGAGGCGCCTTTCCACTTCGGATCGCTGTCCGGAAAATGCCGGCCGATGTCGCCGGCGCCGGCGGCGCCGAGAATCGCGTCGGTAATTGCGTGGCAGATCGCATCGGCGTCTGAATGCCCGGCCAGGCCCTTCTCGAACGGAATCGTCACGCCGCCGAGAATCAGCGGCCGTCCTTCGACAAGACGATGGAGGTCGTAGCCAAACCCCGCGCGCCCTGTCCGCGCGGGTTTCGCCCGCCGTGCGATCGCCTCGGCGATCACGAGATCTTCCGGCGTCGTGATCTTGATGTTCGACGCTTCGCCGGCGACGATCGTCACCGCATGGCCGGCCTGCTCGGCCAGCGCCGCCTCGTCGGTCGCGTCGCCCGCCATCGCGAGCGCGTCGCGAAGCACGTCGCGACGAAACGCCTGCGGCGTCTGCGCGAGATAAATCGCCCGCCGGTCGAGCGTACGATCGACGAGGAGCGGCTGCCGGTCCTGAGCGAGCGACGCGAGTCGAACGGACTTGACGGTGTCGCGCGCTTCCAGGGCCGCCAGCGCCGCGCCCGACTGCGCCGCCGCGGCAATCGTCCGCGAAATCAGATCGCGCGTCGCGAACGGACGGGCGGCGTCGTGAATGACGACGACGTCGGTGCGATCGGAGAGGACCGTGAACGCGGCGGCCACCGAGTCCTGACGCCGCGAGCCGCCGGCGACCACCTTCACAGGCTTGGCCGCGCTCTTCAGGTACGCGGGCGGAGCGCCCGCCAGATCGCGCGGCAACGCCACGACGAGGTCGTTCACGTCGTCGTGCGACAGAAAAGCCTCGACGCTGCGTTCGAGAATGGACCGGCCGTCGATCTCGACCAGCTGCTTCGGCACGCCGGCGCCAAAGCGTTCGCCGCGTCCCCCGGCGGCGATGATCGCTGTCACGTACATCCTTGCGATTATATGAGGTTCTCGAGGTGCTCGAGGTGCTGGTGGTTCAAGTGGTGCGGTACTCGACGTCACAGTGTTCGCCGAGGTACGCGCCGAGCGCCTCGGCCTCCGACTCGATCCCGCGGCGGACCTTCGCCTCGAGCCGGCCGAACGGCTGGACGTCGACCGTGAACGCCCTGGCGCGCTCTTCGAGAAACCACACGGCCACGATCCTGCCGCCGACGAGGACGACCGGGGAGAGCCAGCCCTGGTTGCGATAGACGCGCTTGTAGAACTTCGGATCGACGAGGTGATGCTTCGTCTGATGCGCGAGCAGAAACGTGTCGAACGACGGTAGCAGCGTCGGCGACGCGTCGAGCCGCGCCGACTGCAGCTCGCGAAGGTCGTCGCGAAGGATGGAGGAACGTTCGCCGTCGACGGTCACGGGCTCGAGCTCGTCGCCGAGCCGCTCGAATACGGGCTTCGTGATGCTCGTTGGAAGTCCCGACCACTTCGTGAAGTCGCGATACGTCGCGGGACCGAACGCCGTCAGGAACCTGCGCGCGAGCTCGTACTGTGCGCCGGCGGCGTCGATGGACTTCTGCTTCGGCAGCCATTGATCGACGCGCACGAACGTCGCCTCCGCTCCGCGCGGCTCGCCGTAGACGATGAGGCCTTCGAGAATCGCCGGCCGCATCGCGCTCCACGCGTACTGCAGCCACTTGCGCATGCCCGCGGACGCCTTCTTCTTCGCCCGCGCCAGCAGATCCTGCTGTGTCTTCGGTCCATCGGACAGCGCGTCCATCACCACGGCGATCATCGTGTCGACGTGCTTCCCGTCCGCGCCGATGCGGCGCAGCAGGTTCGCCGTCTGCGACATCGACCAGTCGCGCATGGCGGCGATATACATCGCGAAGTCGCGCGCCGGCAGCAGGTGCAGCGTCCTGCGAAGGCTCGTCGTCTTCACGAGCTCGCGCTTCTTCCACAACGACGCTTTGACGTCGGCGCTCCGCGTCGACCTGCGTCTCGTCCACAGCGACAGCTCCGCCGCGGACATGACCTGGGCCTGGATCCCACCGACGTCGCGACAGACATCCACCAACGATCGCGCGGGCAAGACCGAGCGCACGAGATGATGCCGCTTCAGCCGAAACGCCGCGACGCGATCAGCGCTGACGGAGGGCATCTTCGACCGGGCCGGCGACGATGTCGTGCACGCGATTGGCGAGCGCCTTGGCGTCCTGGGTCGACGGTTCGTCCACCGCGACCGGTTGAATGGGATCGTGGACGATCAGCGTGACGTGACCCGGCTCGGTGCGCAGCCGTCCCTTCGGCATGATCCCGCGCGTGCCGATGATCGACAGCGGCACGATCGGCAGGCCCGCCTGCATCGCGAGGACGAAGCTGCCGGCCTTGAAGCGTGCGACGTGACCATCAGGCGTCCGCGTGCCTTCGGGGTAGACGATGAGCGAGAGCCCCTGCGACACGAGCGCGCGCCAGCGCTTCAGAATCCCGCCGCGATCCGGACGCTTGCGGTCGACGAACAGGTGGCCGCCGCGCTTGAGGTGCCATCCCAGAACCGGAAACCACGCGAGCGACTGCTTCGCGATGATGCGGACCTGATAGGGAATGTGCGTGAAGACGACCGGCGTGTCGTAGTGGCTCGAGTGGTTCGCCACAAATATATATGTCGTCCCCGGCGTGAGCTTCTCGAGGCCGACGACGTCCACCGCGACGCCCGTCGTCTTGAGGATCAGCCACGTCCACGTCCGCGCGCATCGGTGCGCGAAGTAGCCGTTCTTATCGAAGACGCTGGAGACGATGGACGCCGCGCCGCACACGATCGTGTAGATCGTGAGCGCCGGAATCAGATAGAAGACCGTCCGCCACCAGTGATACGGGGGAATCCGCAAGCGGCAGACAATTTAGCATCTTACAGGCGGATGTTTGTCTATTTGCCGAGGACGTTCAGGAACATCTGCTCGACCTTCGGCTGGCTGGCATCGAGCGCCACGTCGATCGGCACGCCGCGTGGGTCTTCCACGGTCCGGCCCTGCGACGGACTCGAGGTGACGACACGAATGCGCAGCCGTTCGACTTTCACGACGCCCGCATCCACC